>CASFZT010000016.1 GCA_949299215.1 uncultured Ruminococcus sp. | reverse complement strand
CACTTAAACCGTGATTTCTGTTTGCCATAATAGTTTACCTCCACTTTTATTTGTGGTTATTATTGGCATTTACACGGTTCGTTATTCAGCCTCGAAAAATCGGAGGAAGTGTACAATTCTTCATTTACGATATGATAAAAATTATGGTGCTGCTTGGCATTCTTATTTTCATCATCTCGTATATTCAGAGCTACTTCCCGCCTGAACGGACAAAGAAAATCCTCAGCAGATTTCACGGCATCGGTGCAAATATAATTGCCGCCCTACTCGGCACGGTAACGCCGTTCTGTTCCTGTTCGTCCATACCGCTGTTTATCGGGTTTACAAGTGCAGGACTTCCCCTTGGTGTAACATTCTCATTCCTGATTTCCTCGCCTATGGTTGACCTCGGCTCTCTTATTTTGCTGATGAGCATTTTCGGCTGGAAGGTTGCGATTGTATATGTACTGTTGGGACTTGTGATTGCAGTCACAGGCGGCACTCTGATTGAGAAAATGCACCTTGAAAATCAGGTTGAGGAATATATCCAAAAAGGAAAACAGCTTGATATTCCACAAGAAGAACTGCATTTCAAAGACCGTATCAATTATGCGTTTGAACAGGTCTGCGGCACAGCGAAAAAGGTATTTCCATATGTGCTGATTGGCGTAGGTATAGGTGCAGTCATTCACAACTGGATACCCGAAGATTTCATTATAAAGGCTCTCGGTGATAACAACCCCTTCGGTGTTATACTTGCGACGATAGCCGGTGTTCCGATGTATTCCGATATTTTCGTAACAATTCCTGTTGCGGAGGCTCTGCTCTCAAAGGGAGCGTTGCTCGGTGTTGTTCTCTCGTTTATGATGGGAGTAACTACGCTTTCATTGCCGTCTCTGATTATGCTGAGAAAGGCAGTAAAGCCGAAACTTCTCGGTATTTTCATGGCAATTTGCGTTATCGGAATAATTATTACGGGATATTTTTTCAATTTAATTCAATCAATACTGATATAAAACGGAGGTAATATTATGAACATTAAAATTTTAGGCGGAGGCTGTACTTCCTGCAAAAAACTTTACGAAAACACTAAAAAAGCAGTTGCAGAAACAGGGATTACAGCAGATATAGAATACATCACGGATATGGAAAAGATTATGACTTACAGCGTGATGAGTATGCCTGCTCTTGTTGTCAATGAACAAGTTGTGACTATGGGAAAGGTATTGAAGCCTGCTGAAATTGTGAAAATACTGGAGAAAGTGAGTGGTTGATATGAAGAAGGTTGCTTTTATATGTGTGCATAATTCCTGTCGAAGTCAGATTGCCGAGGCTCTTGGAAAACACCTTGCAAGTGATGTTTTTGAAAGCTATTCCGCAGGTACAGAAACCAAACCGCAGATAAATCAGGACGCTGTAAGGCTGATGAAACAGCTCTATGGTATTGATATGGAGCTTACGCAGTACAGCAAAACATTTGATAAAATCCCGTCGCCCGACATTTTTATTTCAATGGGGTGTGATGTGGGTTGTCCTTATATCGGCAGAGATTTTGACGATAACTGGGGACTGCCTGACCCTACGGGTGAAAGCGATGAGTTTTTTGTTGATGTTATAAAAAGGATTGAAGAACAGATACTTGCGTTAAAATTACAATAAAAACAAGAGCAACACCGCCGTTAAGCGATGTTGCTCTGTTTGTTTTTACATAAGCCACCAATTGTCTTAAACCGTTTGGGTTGAAAACTTCTCTATGGCTACCCCACTTTAGAGGCGGGGGATATATTGCCTAAGTTATAAATTTTACGAGAACCTTTTAAGTATGGTGGAAACTACAAATCCTATACCTACAATAGTGACTACAATAAGTACAACCAAAACCACAAGCAATATGATCATTTCACTTGTGGATATGTTATTAAGCTGTTCCATAATACTTGTCTCATCATAGTCGCCGATATTTGCAACCATTGTGCCATCGGCATTATATACCTCAATATTATCAACATAAGCAACATTTCCCGTATATACGGTATGAACGGGAAGAGTAAAACCTATCTTTGAATTATCCGCATTTTCGGGAACGGTCAGCGATATCTTGGACCAGCGTCCTGCGGTATTTGCAGAAATAACAGCATCGACCCACACAAAACCGTCGGAGAATATCGTGAAATTATCCACATAATTTGTTGCTGCCCTGTCAAAATACACCGACATCTGTATCGTACAGCCCTTAAAGTTTTCAAGACCCAGTGATTCTGCAGTTATATACACTCCGCCATTGTCATCCGGATTTATGTCTGATGTTATATCCTCCGAAATACACAGTGCACCGTTGCCGCTTTCTTTTGTTTTTGAGGATATGCTCAAGCCGAGTCCCGCATCATTAGCAGTGCCGTATTTTACAAACATCGGGAGCGCCGTATCATTATCAAAGCAAAGCGTTGCTTTTTCCGTATCGGTACCTTCTGCGGAAACGGTAAAAGGAATAACAGCCATATAAACGGCTGCAATAAGTGCATAGACTATCTTTTTTACGTTCATCCGATCTTGCCCCTAACTATAATGTTTTACATACTCATATACATACTTACATACTTACATTTTAATATACAGCAGAAAATTTGTCAATATGTTTTTTATCGCAACATATTGACAAATTTGTTAATATTCCATATTATGTAATTAAAACAATGCTGCACAGAGCTTGTGCAAAATATGCAAGCAAACTTCGTACAAAGCCGTCAAGCGGACTTTGTACGGTATTGCCTGAAATTTTCTGTTTAGTCCTTATCAACTGCAAGGATAACTTCGCTTACAAGATTGCCGGGAAGCTGTTCATAACGGAGATGTTCAAACGAGAAGCTGCCTCTGCCGCGTGTTATCTGACGAAGCTGTGTTGTAAAGCTCTGCATTTCACGCATTGGAACTTCCGCTTCAATTATCGTCATACCCTTTTTGGACGCAGGATTCATACCGATAACTCTGCCTCTGCGCTTGTTAAGGTCGCCCATGATATCACCTGTATTATCATCGGGAGCGGTTACGGTAAGCTTGCCGATAGGCTCAAGAATCGTGGGGTCAGCCTGCTTAAGACCTTCCTTAAACGCAATTGAAGCAGCCGTTTTAAATGCCATTTCGGAGCTGTCAACCGGGTGATAAGAACCGTCTACAAGTATAGCTTTAAGTCCCGTAACGGGGCAACCTGCAAGCACGCCGCTCTTCATGCAGTCCTGAAGTCCCTTTTCAACAGCCGGAAAATAGTTCTTGGGAACTGCGCCGCCGAATACTCTTTCTTCAAATACAAGATTGTCTGAAAGGCATGGTTCAAATTCGATCCATACATGACCATACTGACCGTGACCGCCGCTCTGCTTCTTATGCTTGCCTTCAACCTTGACTTTTTTGCGGATAGTTTCTCTGTATGCGATCTTAGGTTCTTTAAGAACAACGTCCGCACCGAATTTCGCCTTGAGCTTTGCAGCCGCAACATCAAGATGCTGCTCGCCCAGACCGCTTATTATCTGTTCCTTTGTAAATGTATCCATATCATAGGACAATGTTTTGTCCTCTTCAGTAAGACGCTGAATACCTGCGCTTATCTTGCTTTCGTCGCCCTGTGCCTTTGCATATACAGCCATTCTGTAGCAAGGCTTGGGGAACTCCGTTTCGGGATAGGATACTTTTCTTGAAGCGTCGCAGATCGTATCGGATGTAGCCGCACTGATCTTTACTGCAACGGCAATATCGCCTGCATATGCTTCGGTAATCTCCGTCTGCTTTTTGCCGCAGATATTATAAAGCTTGCCAATCTTTTCGGGAGCGTCTGTTTTTGTATTTATATACTCCGTATTTGATTTAAGCACACCGCTTATTACCTTGATAAAGGACATCTTTCCAACAAACGGGTCTGCAACTGTCTTGAACACAAATGCGGAAAGGGGTGCTGCTTCGTCATATTCGATCTCAACGATATCATCATTTGCATCTGTTGCCATGGCAGGCTTATTGTCGCTCGGAGCAGGAAGCAGGAGCTCAATCTCCTTAAGCAGCATATCAATACCTGCGGTAGTTGTGGAGGAGCAGCATACAACAGGTGTGATGATACCCTCGTTCATGCCCTTATGGATACCATGAACAAGCTCTTTCTGTGTAAACTCCTCGCCTTCAAAGAATTTCTCCATCAAAGCCTCGTCCGTTTCGGCAACAGCCTCGGAGAACGCCGCAACAAGACCGTCCATACGGTATTCAAGCTTTTCGGAAAGCTCAGCCGTAGGCATTTCCGTTTCAACTGCATTTCCTTTATCGTCATATGTATAAGCTTTCATTTCAATGAGGTTTACGAATGAAACTACCTTATGATCCTTGATAACCGGAAAAATTACGGGGCAGACCGTAGGACCAAACTTTGTCTTAAGCTCCGTCAGCACGTTATAGTAGTTAGCGTCCTGATCGTCTACCTTAGTGATAACGAACATCTTCGACTTGCCCATCTGCTCTGCAAGCTCATATGCCTTTTCCGTACCGACCTTTACTCCCGACTTTGCGGAAACGGCTATCATTACCGTACCTGCTGCGGAAATCCCCTCATACATACCGCCCGCAAAATCGAAAAGACCTGGCGTATCGAGAAGATTTACCTTGATATTATTATACTCAAAGGACGCAAGCGCCGTACTGAGCGATGCCTTGCGCTTTATTTCCTCGGGATCATAATCACATACAGAAGTACCGTCTGCAGTCTTTCCCAGTCTGTCAACAGCTCCTGCCTTATAAAGCAGCGCTTCTGCAAGCGAAGTTTTACCCGAACCTGCATGACCTGCAATAGCTATATTTTTAATGTTTTCAGCTCCGAAATGTTTCATAGGGGATACTCTCCAATCTTTTATTTTATTTCCGGACTATTTTGTTTTAGTCTAAAATAAACAAATAATGTTTACCGAATACAAACATTATATATTATTTCTACACATATTACAATACCGTAATTGCATTTTTTACAATTATCTGAAATATTGACACACGTTTTTGTGTATTATAACCATATTGCACCCATTTTTTGGACATAAAACTGCAAAAGTCCGTAATATTTTCAAGCTGCCGCATAATATTGCCTGTCCGTGCCGCACGCACATCATCACAGCAGAAATTTTTCAATAAGAGTCATGATAATAACGGCAGGCGCACCGAGGACAAGCGATACAAACGCCGTAAAGAAATTAAGCGGAAGATAAAATCCCAGATAACCGCCAAAAAAATGCACGACAAGCAGGGATATCCCACCGCTTGCCATGCCCTTGAGTGCCGAAGCAACAGGCTTGCCCTTTTTCATATAATAAAAAAGCATAATTGCTGCGGCGGCTGCGGCAATTATATAAAAGCTCATATCCTCACCGCCATTCTGCATTTTATACCCTTTTCCCTTGCAATACGCATAAGGTAAGCATGCTTTGCACGAAGGGAATTTTCCTCGTATATCATTGCATCTATAAGCTCGTTTTCGCTTACCAGGTCATAGCTTTGCCGTATCTGTTCAAGTCTTTGTTCGGTATATTCAATATCACGTATTATCTCTCTGCGAAAGCTTTCCTCCTCTTCCATGCGTTCCTTTTCTCTGCGCCTTGCCGATATTTTTCCCATTAGATCGATCATACCTCTCATCCTTTCACAGCAGGATATATCCAAGTGCAAGTATAAGCTTCATATCCGCCTTTTCCTTTAAAAGTATAGCCATCAGCGCCATAAGCAATATCCTGTCGCTTTCCGTGCCGCTCAGAAACCCAAATATGCCGTTCTGCTGCGGCGGTGACATACTGCACTTATTTTGCGGCGGTGTATTATTGCTGTTATTATTACGCATACCGCCGTTGTTTCTGCCATTTGCGGAATTATTGCTGCGTACTGCGTTATTTCCGTTTCTGACCATATTATTCCGCATAGTATTGTTATTCTGAATGATATTGCTGTTCTGCACAGCTCTGCCCTGCATCGTCTCAAAGCGAGGCAACATATTCCGGCTGTTTCTTTGATTTATGTAACGGTTGCTTTGTTCAAGATACTGACCTGTCAGACGGTTCATCTCCTTTACGCGTTCTTCCGCCGCAGAAATACTGTTATTATCTATCATGTACAGCTCCTATAATTTAAAATCGCCGAGCATACCACTGTCACGCAGTGCGATATACACATTATACAGCTTCAAGAGCTTTATCGCCCTGTCTGCCCTTTCCTGCTTTTCCGGAGAAAGAAACGGCTTTAAGGACGATATAAGCTCACAGCTTTCATCATGCTTTGAAAGCACCTGCATAAGCTGCATAAGCGCCGCAGGATCAAGCATCTGCGAAAAGCTATCCTTCGGCGGTGAAGCGGAGCCGGCATCGTTATTGTCAGACTGACCTGCGCCGAACATTTCTGCCAGCTCTTTTATCTGCTTCATACTTTCTTCGTCACTTAATATCGACTGTATTTTTTCTGCCAGATCATCCAAACCTTTTCACCGCCTGTGGATACCAAGTTTCTGCTCTTATTTTTCTCCGCTAAGCTTTTTATAAAGCGCCTGTGCCTGCGGCGTACTCATAAATTTTTCAAGCTTTCCGGGGTCGTTTATAAGCTGATTGAACATAGCCGCATTTGCAGGACTCATATTTTTTAATGCGGAATCAAATTTTCCGTTTTCAAGCTCCTTTTTAAGCTGTTCGGGCGGTATGCCGAGCTTTTTGCTTACCACGCCTATTGCCTCGTTCATCTTTGCATTATTGATATCTGCCATTGACAAAACTCCTTGTGACGTATAAAATATTAATTGTATAGTCATCAATTCCTTTACAGTTTATGCTATAATGATGACAATTAGAAGTCCGAAGGGACCCGATACTTCAATATATGCAGGAGGGGCGCTTTATGAGAATAATTGTTATGTCGGATTCTCACAGAAATTATCATGCGATAGAAAAGGTAATTTCAAAAAATCTTGGAAATGCTGATATTTTCGTGCATCTCGGCGACGGAGAGGATGAGGTCGACACCTTGCGTCTTAAATATCCTCATCTTGACATACGATGCGTTTCGGGAAATTGCGACTATATGAGCAGCTCTCCGGATTTTTTTATTATTGATGTAAAGGGCGCTCGCATATTCTGCACTCACGGCCACAGATATTTTGTAAAAGGTGGAACGGAAACGCTTCGTTCAATTGCACGGGACAATAAATGCAATGTTGTGCTTTTCGGACACACACATGAACGGTATCAGTCATATGAGGACGGGATATACATTATGAACCCGGGCAGCTGCTCTTGTCCGCGCGACGGTAAATCACCGTCATACGGATTTGTAGATGTAACGGACAAGGGCATTATCACAAATATAGTTGAGCTTTAAGGAGAAGTTTGAAAACAAGCTTCAAGCTTTGTGCTTTTCGGACTGCCGTCCGAAATTTTGCTCCGCAAAACCACCACAGAAGTTAAGAGAGAGAGGAGGACATATGCTTCTGATGAAGCATAATCATTATATGAAATCACAAAAATTAATTTCCATTATACTTTCTGCGGCAATATGCCTGTCATTTTCCGCCTGCAATCAAGGTTCAGCCGGCAATACGCAAACAGAATCGGTAACTCAAGCGGCTGAAGTACAAGCTATCACAATAGATTCAACCGATATTCCCGATTATAACAGCGAAGTGTTCGGCTCGGTAAAGCTTGCAGACTCATTCGTACAGCTTGGAAACACCTATCGTATAAAAACCAAGCTTGAAAAGCTTGCCGCAGGAGAAACCGTAAACATTGCATTTCTCGGCGGCTCTATCACGGAAGGTATCGGCGGAACTCCCGAAGAATGTTACGCAAAGCACACATTTAACTATATAGCGGAAAAATACGGAGGAACGGCAAACTACATAAACGCAGGAATAAGCGGCACACCGTCAATTCTCGGAAACCTGCGTGTAAAGCGTGATGTGCTTGACAAGGGTGCAGATATCGTTGTTATCGAATATGCTGTAAACGACGGCGGCGAAAAGATGTATCAGGAATCATACGACTCACTTTTACAGACAATACTTTCTCACGAAAATGAGCCTGCGGTGATCCTGCTTTTTAACCGTACCAAGGAGGGACACTCCGCACAGGACTATATGAAACGTCTGGGCGAATATTACGAGCTTCCTATGGTAAGTTCAACAGACGCACTTACTCCTGCACTTGACAGTGGTGCTCTTGAATGGAGCGCATATTCAAACGACAGCTCGCACCCTAATCTCGACGGACACAAGCTGCTTGCGGCAATGCTTGAATATTATTTTCTTGCTGCGGACGCTGCCGAAAAGGACGGCGAATATGTTCTCAAATCAGAGGGGCTTTACGCTGCGCCTTACAAAAATGCACTTATGGCAGAACGTGATTATGATAACTCGGACTCTCGTTTACAAATAACATCGGAAGGCTGTTTTTCCGCACAGACAAGTGCCGCTCCGGGATTTACAAACGGCTGGAAATATGACTCCTCCGCCGGCAGCGAGCCTATGACTTTTACCGCAACGGGCAACTCGCTTTTCATCATCTGTAAGCGAAACAACAGCGCCGCTATGGGCAAGCTTGAAGTCTGCATTGACGGCAAGCGTGCAAAAGTAATTAACACCAACGACAGCGCAGGCTGGGGCGACCCATATGCATATCAGGTCATAAAATGGCAAAGCACAAGAGAGATGAACGTCGAGATATGTCCTGCCGAAGGAAATGAAGATAAAACGATAGAAATACTTGCTGTCGGCGTTACGGACAATCCATAAATACAAAGCCTGTGCAGACTATATGCATCTGTACGGGCTTTTTGTATATTGCTTGATTTTTTCGATTTTATAATGTATAATATACCTAAAAATACATAAAGGAGCAACCCGGTCATGAAAAAGAATAAGCCTGCTTTTATAATTAGTATCATACTTATGATACTGCTGGTTCTCATATGTGTGGGAGTTATAATAAACGAGGTATTTATTGAGCAAGAAAACCATATCGACAGAATAATCAAAGCTGCGACCGCTGCAGGCGGACTTATTCTTGCTATCATACAATCATTACGTCCCACTCGCTTGGTAGGCAGCAAAAAGCGTTATGCTGATCTGTACAAGGATTTTATCGGGAGCGCCTTTTCCGAGGACCGCAAAAGCTATAACCTGTTTCTAAATGCTATAGAGGACTATAACAATAACAACTTCCGAAGCGCAATAAAGATATTTGACAAGCTTTTAAAAAACTCCTGCCGTACATCTGATGACCACAGTGCCGTGCTTTTCTTCAAGGCACTTTGCTATACGGATCAGGGATTATACAATGCGGCAATAGAAGCATACAAGGAATTTTTGAAATACAACGCCTTCAACTCAGTTGCATGGTCTAATTTAGGGCTTATTTATGCCGAAGAAATTAACAATATACAGCTTGCAGAGGAAGCATATAAAAACGCAATAAAATATGACCCGCAAAACGCTTACGCCTACAACAATTTTGCATTACTGTATTTTAGGTCGGGAGATAATGACAAAGCGCTTGAGTTTGCTTTGGAGGCAATAAAGATAAACTCTTCATGCTATCAGGCAATTGAACTTGCTTCTATGGTATACAAGCTCAAAGGAGATATTGAAAACTCGCAGAAATATCTGAATCTCTACGGCATCAACGGCGGAGATACAAAAATTCTTAAACAGGCGCTTGACAATCTTAATGCAGACGAACCGCTTAAAGCATAAAATCAAAAGGCAGTACTGCAATTTGTGCAGCACTGCCTTTTTTATTGTATCATAACTCCGCAATAAATCTCGTTGCGATTGCAAAGTATACAAGAAGTGAGATAGTGTCAACGACAGTCGTGATAAACGGACTTGCCATTACCGCAGGGTCAAAGCCTATCTTCTTTGCAAGCATAGGCATCGTACAGCCTACAAGCTTTGATGTAACAACCACGCAGAACATTGTCAGCGACACTACGATTGCAATAGTCACGCCCTTTTGGTCAATAAGCATTACCTTGCCGAAAACGACCGCCGAAACCGTAACTGCACACAAAATACCAACTCTGAGTTCCTTCCACATGATCTTGAAAATGTCACGGAAATGTATCTCACCCAGTGAAAGTCCTCTGATGATAGTAACGGAAGCCTGACTTCCCGAATTACCGCCCGTGTCCATAAGCATAGGTATAAAGATCGTAAGTGCGGGTACTACGCTTAAAGCGTCCTCAAATTTTGTCAGTATCATTCCGGTAAATGTCGCCGATATCATAAGCAGCATAAGCCATGGTATACGCTGTTTCCATATCTTGAACACGCTTGTTTTCATATACGGCTTGTCGGAAGGCAGCATAGCCGCCATCTTTTCGATATCCTCCGTGTCCTCATCACGGATAACGTCCATAGCGTCATCGAACGTAAGGATACCGACAAGCCTTGAATCGCCGTCAACTACGGGTATTGCCGCAAGGTCGTATTTTGAAAGCATCTGTGCAGCGGTTTCCTGATCGTCATGCGTATTTACGCTTATCACATTGGTTTCCATTATATCCGCAATATGCGTATCATAATCCGCAACCAGCATATCAAGCACGGTAACAACGCCAAGCAGCTTTCTGTTTTCAGTAACGTAGCAGGTATAGACCGTTTCCTTTACAAGACCTACTTTTCTTATCTGATCGAAAGCCTCTTTAACGGTAAGTCCCTTATTCAGATAGACAAACTCCGTTGTCATAACAGAGCCTGCGCTGTCCTTTGGATAGTTCAAAAGCTGGTTTATCTGCTTTCTTGTACCGGGATCGGTATTCCTCAAAATTCTTGATACCACATTTGCAGGCATTTCCTCGATAATATCTACAGTATCATCAAGATAAAGCTCGTCAATGACATCACGCAGTTCCTTATCAGAAAATGCGTTGATAAGCACCATCTGCATCCTGCTGTCCATAAATGTAAAGACTTCTGCCGCAAGCTCCTTGGGCAGTATTCTGTAAAGCAGGGTGAGTTCTCTTTCACCGAATTCGTCAAGCTCATCCATTTCCTCAACAAGCACGGCAATATCGGCAGGGTTCATTTCACCGAGTTCATTTTTCAACTGTACGAACTTCTTGTCCTGAAGAAGCTGTACTGCTGTTTCCTTTTTCATACTTATTCCTCCTAATCATAAAAAATTCGGAGGTATAAAACACACAGAGCTATAAAACGGACGGGGAAATATATACGTCCGCTGTAACAATACTACTTCGTGGCTTTATACCGTTATTTCCCGCATCCATTTTTTTCACTCCTTTAAATTCAGATATTGCGCATATATATCTATACGCCGGCAAAAGAAATTATAGCATTATTTTTTTACATATGTCAATTTATTTTTTGTAACATATTTATATTTTACATTAATTTGACGATATGCTTACAAGCCTTGCCTGTCGGTCTTTATGTCCGACTCCTGTATTGCGACAAGGGTATACTCACCGTTGCGCACCGAAACAACATACTCAACATATTTTTCCGGCTGCGGAGGCTCATCCGAAGTAAGCGTAAGCCATGCGGGCGTAGGTGAAACATATCCTACCGTAATCGTATAACTTTCACCCACTCTTGTTATATCCTCAATATAGGGCGAATATGTAAAATATTTAGGATTTTCGGGTATGCGGTAGGATTTTATATCCTCCTCATAATAAAACTGTATGTCCGCACTAAGTATGGATTCATGCTTGAAGCTCTGTCCCGAACCGAACAGCTTTGTGGCATGCTGCTCAACATCAAGCTCCGGTACGATTATATAGTCAAAATCCTTTTCATACTTGCTTTTATCCTCATACAGTATAATGTCCCATATCGCCGCAGTTATCATGGTATCGCTCCTGAGCCTTACCGTCTGGTCAAACGGAGCAGGGTCGCATATTACAATAGGATATATAAACCTTGCAAACTCATTTTTCTGATGTGTATTATCCGCAAACTCGTTTATCTTTTTAACGGAAAAATTTATCGTTGAAATAAGACCTATCACCGCAAGAATTATGATGGCTGCACCAAACACCATATAAAGCTTCCTTTTTATGCCCTGCGGGTCTTTCTCAACAGCGATCTCAGGCTGCGGCTCGCTCTGAACAAGCGCCGCCATTTCCTCTGCGTCCTCACTCAGCGCATCATCAAGCATATATTTGATGTTTTCAAGCTTTTCCTCCTGTGCCTTTTTCTTTTCCTCATTGTCCTGACGCTTTTTTCCTTCGGACTGACTGCGCTTGTTATTCTGCTGTGTACGGCTGTTATTTTTATTGCCGTTTGCAGGCTTATTTTTATTTCCCTGCTTATTATTTTCCATCTTATTCTCATGTGACGGCTTATTTTCATTTTCCGTCTTTTTTTCGTTTACAGGCTTATCCTGCACGTCCGTTTTCTTTTTATTATCACCGGAAACCTTGTTATCCGCAGGGACAAATTTTGTCTTTTCCTGTGCAGGCTTATTGTTCTTTGCCGTGCCGCCGTTCTTTGCACCGGAATTTTTCTTACCCTTATTTTTGCTTTTATTTTTCTCGGTGCTTTTTATATAAGTGTCATAATCAAAAAAGTCCTTGTTATCGTTCATATCTTTATTATCTTTATTCATAAGCACTCCTTAAGGACATCTTATCTGACCATTTCCACTGATTATATACTTCATGGATGTAAGCTCACGCAGACCCATAGGACCTCTTGCATGAGTTTTCTGTGTGGATATTCCTATTTCGGCACCCAGACCGAACATTCCGCCGTCTGTAAATGCGGTCGAAACATTTACATATACCGCCGCAGCGTCGATCTCCTTTTTAAACCTCTCGGCATTATCAACGGAATTTGTAACTATACATTCAGAATGATGTGTTGTGTATTTACCGATATGCTCAATTGCTTCTCCCACATCGGACACTACCTTTACGGAAATCTTATAATCAAGGAATTCCGTTGCATAGTCCTGCTCGGCTGCAGGAACAACACATTCGCCGAGAATAGCCGCAGTTTTTTCACAGCCTCTGATTTCAACGTTCTTTTCATCAAATACCTTCTTTATCATAGGCAGGAATTTATCTGCGATCTTTTCACTTACAAGCAGAGATTCCACAGCATTGCATACCGACACACGTCTTGTTTTGCCGTTATTTACAATGCTTACCGCCATATCAAGATCTGCACTTTCATCAACATATACATGACAGTTTCCCACACCCGTTTCAATTACGGGAACAGTAGCATTTTCAACACAGGCTCTTATAAGACCCGCTCCTCCTCTCGGAATAAGAAGATCGACATATTTATTGCATTTCATAAGCTGATTTGCTGTTTCATGAGAAGTATCGTCCACAAACTGGATTATATCCTCTGGCAATCCTGTCGTCTTTAATGCGCCTCTCATTACATCACATATGCACTTGTTTGAGTGATATGCTTCCTTGCCGCCTCGCAGTATTACCGCATTTCCGGATTTAAGACAAAGTACGGCTGCGTCCGCAGTAACATTCGGACGTGATTCATAAATAATCACAATTGTTCCGATAGGCACACGAACTCTTGTAATGCTCATCCCGTTAGGGCGCACCGTTCCACTGTCAACGCTTCCGATAGGGTCTTCAAGCTTTATGACATCTTCAATGCTGTCGGAGATACCCTTTATGCGGTCTGCCGTAAGACGAAGTCTGTCCTGCATTACCGTACTCATACCGTTTGCTGCGGCATTTTTTATATCAAGCTCATTTGCCTCAAGTATAGTAGCCGCATTTTCGGTAAGCGCTGCCGCAATTTTTGCAAGCGCCTCATTTTTCACCATAGCGGAAGCGCCTGCAATAGCCTTTTCCGCCGCCTTTGCCTGAATACCAAGCTGTTCTGCATAATTCATTCAAATCACTCCTGTTCATTATTTGTCGGATGTAAATACCGTTCCCAATTCTTTGCCGTCAAAGAAATTATAAAGTATAAACGGATTTTTTCCGTTAAGTATAGCCATGTCTATTCCTGCTCCCATAGCCATTTCTGCGGCATTGAGCTTTGTTATCATACCGCCTGTGCCAAGACCGGACACCGCATCGCCTGCAAGAGCACGGATATCATCGTTTATCTCATTTACAACAGGGATAAGCTTTGCGTCGGGATTGATATTCGGATTGCTGTCATAAAAACCATCAATATCGGAAAGAATGATAAGCATATCCGCCTTGCTCATAACTGCAACGTGCGCCGCAAGTGTATCATTTTCTCCGACCTCAAGATTAAGCTCATCTATGGCAATAGTGTCATTTTCGTTTACAACAGGGATAACGTTTCTTTGGAAAAGCTGCTCAAATGTATTTTCAACGTTGCTTTTGCGGACAGTATCAAGAACATATTTGGTAAGCAATATCTGTGCAACGGTGAGATTATACTCTCCGAAAAGCTTATCGTACATATACATAAGCTCACACTGACCAACTGCGGCGCAAGCCTGTTTAAGAGGCGTTTCCGTCGGTCTTGTCTGCAAGCCGAGCTTTGACATTCCAAGACCTATCGCTCCCGAAGAAACAAGGGTTATCTGCTTTCCACTGTTCTGCAGATCGGAAATTACCTTTACAAGCTTTTCAACATGGCGGATATTAAGCCTGCCCGTTCTGTGAGTCAGCGTTGAAGTGCCGACCTTTATAACAATTCTTTTTTTATCATTTATATTATACATTTCGTTTTTATCCTTTCATAACTCAATTAACCGTATTTATAGGCTTACCCTTCTGATAAGCCGCAAGATTTGCCGCCACCATCTTAATAAGACGCTTTCTTGTGTCTATCGGCGCCCATGCGATATGCGGCGTGATAATGCAGTTCTTTGCGTTAAGCAGAGGATTATCCGGCAGCATCGGTTCTTCGCAGAGAACATCAAGACCTGCACCTGCGATAATATCATTATTAAGCGCATAAGCAAGATCAGCTTCGTTTATAACAGCGCCTCTTGACGTATTTATAAGCACAGCCTCTTTCTTGCAAAGCTTAAGCGCATCTAAATTTATAAGCTCCTTAGTTTCAGGAGTAAGAGGACAATGCAGCGTGATAAAATCCGATTCCTCAAGCAGCTCCTTAAGTCCGACAAATTTGACCGAGCCGTCCTGCTTTGCCGTTCTTGTATTTACAATGACCTTCATATCAAAAGCCTTAGCGATATTTGCAACGGAACGTCCTATCTGACCGTAGCCGACAATGCCGAGAGTTTTTCCCGCAAGCTCCGTAATGGGATATACAAATGCGGAAAATGTCTCCGACTTTATCCAGCCGCCGTCGTGAACAAATCTGTTATATGCGGACGTGCGGTTTGAATATCTTAATATAAACGAAAACACCTGCTGCGCAACAGCCGCATTTGAATATGCAGGAACATTGCATACAGTAATCCCCAGACGGTTTGCTGCTTCAAGATCAATATTGTTATATCCCGTTGCGCAAAGTCCTATATATTTTAAATTCGGGCATTTTTCAAGGACATCTGCCGTAAACGGAGTCTTGTTGCAAAGCACCGCCTCCGCATCTCCGACATATTCAACTATCTTATCAACAGGCGTAAGCGGATATTCCCTTACCTCACCCAGCTTATATATCTCCTCAAAGGAAATATCATTCCTTGAAACGGTAGCCGCTTCAAGCATTACAATTTTCATAAACATCTCTCCTGTCCTGTGCTATCTTCTCGGGGCAAAATGTACGCCCTTTGCAATTTTCTCGGCTTCCTTTTCCTCAATATGCTTCATTACCATGGAAAACACAAAAATTATTATCTCTGCAACTCCGAGCACCGCCACAGCATATTTTCCACTGAAAACATAAACAAGCAGCGTTCCTGCAATATCAGCACCGAGCATTATCCTGTATATCCCTCTGTGCATATAATAACCGACCGCAAGCACCGCTATGCTTATAACCACAAACACAATATGCGCCCACAGCGGCAAAGGAAAAAATACAAGCTGCTCCATTCATACACTTCCATTCAATATATACGCTCAAAACTACACACACAATTAATTATAACACATTCCGGCGATTTATTCAATAGCGAACAGACAAAAAAGCT
>CASFZT010000015.1 GCA_949299215.1 uncultured Ruminococcus sp. | reverse complement strand
CACGCCTGTCACGCAATATTTGACAGGCGTTTTGTTCCACGTGGAACATTTTACGACAAATTTTTGCATAAATTGTTCCATGTGGAACATTTTTTGCCTTTTTGTATTGCTATGCCGTGAAAAGTGTGCTATAATAAGTATAACATATGGATTTTGTTGTGCTATATATATTTTTGGTTTGAAAGGATGATTCTTAAAATGGCCGTTGTAATTGCGGTTGCTAACCAGAAAGGCGGCGTCGGTAAGTCTACTACCGTCGTTAACCTCGCCGCTTGTCTCGGTGTAAAAGGTAAAAAAGTGCTTTGCGTCGATATCGATGCCCAGGGTAATACTACAAGCGGCTTCGGTATCAAGAAAAAAGGTATTAATACTACCGTCTATGACGTTCTCCTCGGTCAGAAACATATCAGAGATGCTGTCATAAAAACCGAATTTAAAAACGTTTCTGTCGTTTCTTCAACTTCTGCTCTCGCAGGTGCGGATATTGAGTTGGTAGACCTTGAAAACCGCTCAAATCGTCTTAAAATGCAGCTCCTGACTGTTAAGGATGACTTCGATTATATATTTATAGACTGTCCGCCATCTCTTTCGCTGCTTACAATTAATGCGCTCTGCGCCTGCGATACCGTTCTTATCCCCCTGCAGTGCGAGTTTTATTCGCTGGAGGGACTTTCACAGCTTATAGAATCTATAAGATTGGTCAAAAAACGTTATAATCCCGCAATTGATATCGAGGGAATACTTTTTACCATGTTCGACAGCCGTCTTAATCTCACAAATCAGGTTGTTAGTGAAGTTAAAAAGCATTTCCCCAAAAAGGTGTTCAATACCGTTATTCCAAGAAATGTGCGTATTTCGGAAGCCCCAAGCTTCGGAAAGCCTGTAATATATTACGACAAGCTTTCAAGAGGCGCAGAGGCTTATAAAAGCCTTGCGGCAGAGCTTCTCTTGCGCCGTAAGGTTGCAGAAAAAAATAAGCTGAATTAAACGAAAGGGGTATGTAAAAATGGCTAAAAAATCAGGTCTTGGCAAGGGACTGGACGCTCTCTTTGCCGATAATATCAACGAAAATCAGGGCGTTCAGACGATTCGTATGTCCGAAATTGAACCAAATAAGGGTCAGCCAAGACGTAATTTTGATGAGTCCGCAATTGCTGCCCTGGCAGACAGCATACGTCAGCATGGTCTTATTCAGCCGATATTGGTGCGCTCAAACGGTACGGGATATCAAATAGTTGCAGGCGAACGCCGTTGGAGAGCTTGCAGAATGCTCGGTATGAGTGAAATACCTGCCATTATAAAGGAACTGGACGATTTTGAAACGGCACAGATGGCACTTATCGAAAATGTACAGCGTGAGGACCTTAATCCGATAGAAGAGGCTGCTGCTTATAAGGAGCTTATGGATAAATATGAAATGACACAGGAATCGCTTTCAAAGGCGGTCGGAAAATCACGTTCTGCTATCGCAAATGCCGTGCGCTTGCTTAATATGCCCGAAGAAGTGCAGGATATGCTCAAAAAAGGCGAACTTTCCGTCGGACAGGCTAAGGCTATTGCTGCTGCCGACTCGGACGAGGAAATGATCGACCTTGCAAAACGTGCCGCAAACGGTCAGATAACCGTTCGTGCAATAGAAAAGCTTCTGTCACGGGTTGCTGAAAGTGAAGAAGATGCAGATATCGAAGAGGTAAAAGATACCCCTGAAAAACGTCATGCACTGCATTATCTTGCCGAAATGGAGGTAAGTCTTTGTCAATCACTTGCCAGAAAGGTCAAAATATCCTCATCCGACGGCAAAAAAGGCACACTTACTATAGATTTTTTTGACCAGGACGACCTTTCTGAGCTTGCTGCAAAGCTTACTTTGTATTGATATCGTTTATTTCAAGCACTGCAAGGCAACTTGCGGTGCTTTTTATATAATGACGGGGCAAGCCCCCTATTGAAATTACATGGAAATAAAAGGCAATCGGATATTTGTGCAGTATTACAAAACAGCGAAAAATGAAAAATTCCGTGCAACACCAATTCAATAAGGATCTTGTCACGTTAAATGACAGGGCGAGCCTCTTATTGAAAAAAGCAGGATTTGAGAAAATAACAGTTGATTTTTTCAAAAAATGTGGTATAATTTATTTTGGAGCAGTATAATATCGGATAACTGCGATTGAAATTTTAAAATTAAGGAGTTTTTATTATGCTGGATATTAAATTTGTCCGTGAAAATCCCGACATTGTAAAAGAAAATATCAAGAAAAAATTCCAGGAAGCAAAGCTGCCTCTTGTTGATGAGGTCATTGCTCTTGATGCAGAGCTGCGTTCCGCAAAAACACAGGCTGACGAGCTTCGTGCCATCAGAAACAAAACTTCTAAGGAAATCGGCGGTCTTATGGCGCAGGGCAAAAAGGAAGAGGCTGAGGCTGCTAAGGAAAGAGTCAAGGAATTTGGCGACAGACTTGCCGCTCTTGAAGCTAAGGAGTCCGAAACAAGCGAGCAGCTTACAAAGAAAATGATGATAATCCCGAATATTATCGACCCGTCCGTTCCGATAGGCAAGGACGATTCCGAAAATGTTGAAATAAAGCGTTACGGCGAGCCTGTTGTTCCCGATTTTGAAGTGCCTTACCACTCCGATATAATGGAAAAATTCAATGGTATCGACCTTGATGCCGCAAGAAGAGTTGCGGGAAACGGCTTTTACTATCTCATGGGAGATATCGCAAGACTTCATTCCGCAGTTATTTCCTATGCCCGTGATTTTATGATAGACCGTGGCTTCACATACTGCGTACCGCCGTTCATGATCCGCAGCAACGTTGTTACGGGCGTTATGAGCTTTGCGGAGATGGACGCTATGATGTATAAAATTGAAGGCGAGGATCTTTATCTTATCGGTACATCGGAACATTCTATGATAGGCAAATACATTGATACCATTGTACAGGAGGATACGCTTCCGCATACTCTCACAAGCTATTCTCCATGCTTCCGTAAAGAAAAGGGGGCACACGGCATTGAAGAAAGAGGCGTGTACCGTATACATCAGTTTGAAAAGCAGGAAATGATTGTAATATGCAAGCCTGAGGACAGCATGATGTGGTTTGAAAAGCTTTGGCAGAATACAGTCGATCTTTTCCGTTCGATGGATATACCCGTTCGTACAATTGAATGCTGCTCTGGAGATCTGGCAGATCTCAAGGTAAAATCTTACGACGTTGAAGCATGGTCGCCCCGTCAGAAGAAATATTTTGAAGTCGGCAGCTGTTCAAATCTTGGCGATGCACAGGCAAGACGTCTTAAAATACGAATAAATGGCAAAAACGGCAAGTATTTTGCACACACGCTTAACAATACCGTTGTTGCACCGCCTCGTATGCTTATTGCGTTCCTTGAAAATAATCTTCAGGCAGACGGTTCCGTGAAGATACCCGAGGTGCTGCGTCCGTATATGGGTGGCAAGGAAGTTCTTATCCCCACAAAGAAGTAATTTTAAAAGCATAAACCGAGATTTTCTTGGTTTATGCTTTTTATATTTTCAATACTTACCCTGTCATTCAACGTGGCAAGCCGCAGCGAAACTGAATATGGAACTCGGCGCCGCAACAGACGAGCTTGTTTTTAGTGAAATCATGCTTGGACAGTTTGGCGGTCTTGGCGAAATTGAAGCGGTAGATATGAAATCAAAATATCCGATAAAGCTGAATTTTAGGTAAAAACCGCTTGTTTGCTTAAACGTTCTCTGAAAGAAATTCATTCTCTCGGCGGAGATTATGTTTCGGTTCTGACAGGTGCGAGTTAAGGCAGAGCTGATTAAATCCGGTGTACACACTGTGCCTGCAGATTTTCCGGCAGACTGAAGCCTCCCCGTTCATTTAAGAATGGGGAGGCTTTGTCATAGCTTGCCGTCTTTGTCCTAACCATATTTAGTGTTTCATAAAAAATTCTGTATGGCTATCCGACTAAGCAAGC
The DNA here is from genome assembly GCA_949299215.1 of uncultured Ruminococcus sp. Classification (GTDB taxonomy): domain Bacteria; phylum Bacillota; class Clostridia; order Oscillospirales; family Ruminococcaceae; genus UMGS363. Next base: position 18,745 of record CASFZT010000015.1, on the reverse strand, counting down.
GTTTTTGATCTTAAATTTATTCCTGAGTAAGCACAAAAATGTCATATATAGCCTGTACCGCAGCCTTGAAATCCTCATCATTTACACCAATAATGATATTAAGCTCGGACGAACCCTGGTCTATCATTCTTACATTTATCTTAGCGTGTGCAAGCGCAGAGAATATTCTGCCTGCCGTGCCTCTTGCTTTTCTCATGCCTCTGCCGACTACCGCAATAAGCGATATGTTGTTTTCAATTTCCATGTGGTCGGGGTGTACTCTGTAATTTATCTCATCAAGTACAGCCTTTTCCTTGCCGATAAGACTGTCTGTACTTACAAGTACGCTCATTGTATCTATTCCGGAAGGCATATGCTCAAAGCTGATGCCGTTCTTTTCAAGCGCACGCAGTACATTTCTGCCAAATCCAAGCTCGCTGTTCATCATGTCTTTTTCTATATTTATTACGGAGAAGCCTTTCTTTCCGGCAATACCGGTAATAACATACTTGCTTACGTCCGCAGAATCGGAAACTATCATTGTACCCTTGTCCTCGGGGTGATTTGTATTTCTGATATTGATAGGAATACCTGCCGCTCTTACGGGGAAAATAGCGTCCTCATGAAGAACGCCTGCGCCCATATATGCAAGCTCACGAAGCTCCTTGTATGTGATCGTTGTGATAGGCTTGGGATTTTCCACAATTCTCGGATCGCAGATAAGGAATCCCGAAACGTCCGTCCAGTTTTCGTATATATCCGCATTTACCGTTCTTGCAACGATAGAGCCGGTAACGTCCGAGCCGCCTCTTGAAAATGTCTTTATCGTATCATTTGGCATTGAGCCGTAAAAACCTGGGATAACCGCATTTTCAAGACCTGCAAGCTTGGGAGAAAGAACGGAAAGTGTATGTTCAAGGTCAAATGTACCGTCTTCGCCGAAATAAATATATCCTGCAGGGTCAACGAAGTTGTATCCGAGATATGCCGCAAGCACCTTGCTGTTGAGATATTCGCCTCGGCTTGCCGCATAGTCACGTCCTGCTCTGTGTGCAAAAGCGTCCTTGATGGTCTTATAGTCTTCTTCAAGAGAGATATTTATTACAAGTTCGTTAATAATGGAATTATAGCGTTCCTCAATAGCTGCAAAATTTTCCGAAAAATTCTCGCCCTTTGCTGCCTTGTCATAGCAGGCATAAAGCATATCGGTAATTTTTATATCGCTGTCAAAGCGCTTGCCGGGTGCGGACGCTACCACGAATTTTCTTTGTTCATCCGATTTGATTATTGCTGCGACCTTTTTAAACTGATTTGCATCGGCAAGTGAGCTGCCGCCGAATTTTACTACCTTGATCCCTGTCATAATATTTTATCTCCTTAATACCCAAAGTGTTACTATATTATTATATTAAATTCTATGCAAATAATCAATTGGTATATAAAACAAAAATACCCAATATATTTCTGTCCTTTTGTGGAATACGCTTGTTTTTCACGCGCGGACACAAATAATGGTTTTGTGCGGTATTGCCGTAACGCCGGTTTATGGGGAACAAATTTTGTGAAACTGCCCGAAAAGGGGAGGCAGTTTAATTTTTTCGGTTGACTTAGTGGGCTTTGATGTGATATAATAGTCATATTATACAAATTATACAATTCGGATTTGTGTTCTTTGCAAAAGGAAATTGGTTGCTAACAGGTTTGAATTTTTCTTTTGTGTTTGCTTATGTGCGGATTGGTTAGTTTGTTAAGACTGATTAAAGAGATATGCTGATTTAAGGCAATACCGCTAAAGCCGTCATGAGAGATTTGTGCGGTATTGCCTTAAGCAGAATGCTTTACGTAAGATATATATATATAATGACATGGTAAGCTGCTTATTAAAAGAATGTGTATTCAGAAAGGAAATTAAAGGAATGTTATTTAAAGAACTTGGTCTTTCCGGGGAAATACTCCGTGCAGTTGAGGAAATAGGCTATGAACAGGCAACGGAGATACAGGCAAAGACAATACCTCTGCTTATTGAGGGAAAGGACGTTGTGGGACGTTCACAGACAGGTACGGGCAAGACTGCCGCATTTGGTCTGCCTGCGGTAGAAAGTATAGACAGAAACGCAGGACGCATTGTACAGGTGCTTATACTTTGTCCGACACGTGAACTTGCTATGCAGGCGTGTGATGAAATGTCACGCTTTTCTAAATATATGCCATGGGTAAAGCCGTGTGCAGTATACGGCGGTGCGGATATAGAACGCCAGATAACACAGCTTAAAAAGGGTGCAAATATAATCGTAGGCACGCCCGGACGTGTTATGGATCATATCCGCAGAAATACTCTCAAGCTTGAAAATCTCCGTACAATAATTCTTGACGAGGCGGACGAAATGCTTAATATGGGCTTTCGTGAGGATATAGAAGAAATTTTGAAATATATCCCGTCCGAACGTCAGACAGTGCTTTTTTCCGCAACCATGCCTCCCCAGATAATGGCGATAACCGCAGAATATCAGCATGAACCGGTAGTTGTCGGAGTTCAGCAGAAGTCACGTACCGTTGAAAGCGTTGCGCAGTATTATTATGAAGTGCCGATGGGCAGGAAAAGCGATGCTTTGCAGATGCTACTGCTTGCGTTTGAGCCTAAGCTTTCAATGGTATTCTGCAATACGAAAAGCATGGTGGATGAGCTTACGGAAACTCTTGTATCAAAGGGTTTTAAGGCGGCAGGTCTGCACGGCGATATGAAGCAGGCGAGCCGTACACAGGTGCTTAACGCATTCCGCTCGGGCAGGATAAATATACTTATTGCAACGGACGTTGCTGCAAGAGGTATTGATGTTGATAATGTAGATGCTGTATTCAATTATGACATACCGCAGGATAATGAATATTATATACATCGTATCGGCAGAACAGGACGTGCGGGAAAAAGCGGCTGTGCATATACTATAATCAGCGGCAGACGTCAGGCAGTTGAATTAAAGGATATTGCATGCTTTACAAAAGCCGAAATAACAAGATGCGATCTGCCGGCAAGAGATGATGTCATTGCAAAAAAGACCGAACGTGTAAAGGAAAAGGTGAAGGATTATATATCATCGGGAAAATATGACAGTGGTTACGGCGAGCTTGAAAAGCTGACGAGCGAGGGATACACTGCAGAGCAGATAGCGGCTGTTCTTCTCGGAATGAGGATAGCAAAGGAAACCCGCAGCGTGCCGGAATTTATAAAGCCTGTATTTACGCCGCAGGGCAAGAAAGGCAGACGTACCGAGGGCGGTGCTTCCAAGATATATATTTCCGTCGGCAGAGCGCACAGGATAGCGCCTAATTTCATACTTGGCGCACTTGCGGACGCAACCGGCTTTCCCGGAAAAAGCTTCGGCAAGATCGACATTTACGATAATTATACGACAGTGGAAGTGCCCAAGTCAAGTGAGGATTTCATACTTGAATCAATGCAGGGTCAGAAGATAAACGGACATAAAATAACCGTGCGCCATTATGACGGTGAAAAGGAAGCTATAAGAGGCAGAGGAGGAGAAAAAGACTACCGCAATCTTCCCAAAAAGCAGGGCGGCAGCAGGAAAAAGAGCGCAGGTCATACCGGTCACAGTGACCGTGAGCGCAGGAAAAAGCGCAGATAAAAATAAAGCACACGACATCTTTTACGAAGATTTGCCGTGTGCTTTTATATTGTTTTAGCAGTATCATGTAAATTTATCATACCCTATAACGGCTGCTGCTGCGGTTGCCTCATGTAGGTCTATACCTCTGACACGGTGTTTTTTTGCACGTTCGCCTTTCGTATATACTATAAAATCACATGAATCATTCATTCGCTGGAAAATAGTCTGACGTATCTCGGTATACACTATTTTTTCTATGGGTATTATCACACGATGGAACTGATAAAATCTGCAGTATGACAGGTTTACGACTGCACCGTCCGTTCCGACTCCGTTTGTATAGTACGCAAGAAATTTTACTATTAAAAGCGCATAGGACAGCAGCTCGCCCATTACTGCTATAAAAAATATTATACTGTACCATTCGGGAAACACCAGCACAAGCGCCGCCGCAAACAGCATTATACCGAAAATAAGCGCAGTCGGCGGCAGCAGGAATCGCATGATGTAATTCCACCTTGGATGCACCGTTTTATGCATTACCGTAAATTCCGGCAGGAACAAATTCATGGCACCGATCACACGGTGGCGTGTCGTTATCGGAACAAAGACCGGTATCTCACGGCGCTGTTTTCCGTATCCCGAACAGCTCACGTGCACCGACATGACCTTGCATATCTTCATAAATGCTGTCTGCCGAAGATCAACATAATTTATACGCTCTGTATTAATATGATATTGCCACTCGGAAAAGAAACCGTTCCTTATTTTTATGTTCCTGCCGCTTTTCTTCAGCTCAAAATTTATATGGCGCAGATAGTTGGTGATAAATGAGAAAAGCCAGCCTGCCGCTATTAAAATTATTATGCCGACCGTCATTGGTGTAAGTCCTCCGATCAGCTTTCCGGCAATATTTGTCACGTCATTTACCGCTGTTATAAAACGCTCTTCCAGCTCTCTTGACACAAGTCTGCCGCCCTGAAACAGCAGTGTGCCGAAATACAGAACTCCCGACAATGCGGAAGAAAACACCAATGAGAAAAACAATAACTCCGTTTTTCTTGGTTTGTATATATATTCCGCTCTGCCTTTTTTATGTGGAATTTTATTGTATATTTCTTTACAATCGGTTAACTTTATAATGAGCTTTGAGTCGGGAGCGGAGTGCGATTCAAACGGAGGATGACTGTCCGTTTCAATGTATATTATAACCGCCTTAAAGGGTCTTAAAAAGAAGGAGTGCTTTGACGCAACGACCGACATATTCTCAAACGGAATAAAATTTTCCGCCTCAAGAAATATGCCTGTGTGGAATTTAATGCCATCTTCCGCTGCTTCAAAGTACACATTACACCACCTTAAATATGCAAATCCGAGTATTGCAAAAATGATAAGAATATCCAGATACGCTCCGCTTACCCAACTGTAAAGGTCAAATCCAAGTGCCAAAAGACCTCTCAGAAGCGGTATCAGAAGCAGCCAGAAGTTCTTTGTCGTGTATCGCAGCATTGCTATCGGGTGTTGCCTTTTCATATTTATGACATACTCCTTTCACAATTAAGACGGCAGTTCTTCGTTTTTATCGGCAGACTTTTTTTCGGTTCCGACTTTTTTGATATTTGTACGTCGGTGTTTCATAATGCTTTTGCCGATAAGTTCGCAAATTTCGTCTGCGTCTGATTGTGACAAAAATGTTAACGCCAACATTCCGCCGTGTGCGCTTAGCACTACAAAATTAAGACCGGTGTATTTCGACAGGGGAGTGGATATTTTTGTCACATACTGAACGGACGAGCATTTCATATAGGTGGTGGACTTGAAAAATACGCCCGATTTTGCTATGACCTCCGATTCGCTTACGCAATATTGAATAGAATTATACTGAATGGGTAAATATACGAAAATATACAACAAGTATATTACAGACGACGTTATAACGACAGCCCATACAACAAGCTCCGCAATGGCATATTCAGATGCAAAATGTTCGGAAAACATAAGCTCTAATCTATACATAATGTATTTTATTACTATTACTAGTACTATTAGTATAAAAACTAATAGTACTCTTAGTATAGATAAACTTCTTTTATCCGCATAGTATTTTTTCATGCTAATATTCCTCGTGAAAAATTTACGTTAAATTTGAGATTTTACGCTTTGATTGGGCGTATATATTAATTATAGCATATCGGTGGCGGAAATAAAACACCCATCAAAAAATTTTGTCTGTAAAGTCGTATATCTTAACATGACAACCCCAAAAAGGAGAAATTATGTGTGAAATTTATGATACTATTTGTAATATTATAGACGAATTAAACGGATTGTTATGGGGGGCTTGGACGATATTGCTTATTTTTGCGGCGGCAATATTTCTTACGATACGTTTAAAAGGTGTACAATTTCGGAGTCCCGGCTATATTTTGCGTATGGTTTTTGCACCCGATAAGCAGTGCAGAGCAAAGTCCCAAAATGCCAAAAAGGATAAAAAGACCATTTCGCGTTTACAATCATTGTCAACTGCACTTGGTGCGTCAATGGGAACGGGGAACATAATCGGTGTTGCGGCAGCTATCTCAATAGGCGGTTCCGGTTCAATTATTTGGATGGTTATTTCTTCCTTTGCGGTAATGTCATTTGCTTATGCCGAAAATGTTCTGGGAATAAAATACAAAAGCAAATCGTTGTCTACCAACGGACAAATGTCGGTTAATGTGCCGATGGCATATATAAGCGCAGCGTTTTGCAATAAACGAGCAGGAGTTTTTTATGCGGTAATGTGTCTGCTTGCATCACTTGGTTCGGGAAATTCCGTTCAGGCAAATTCTGCCTGCTTGTCTGCAGAAGAGATGGGCATATCTTCCATGACAGCAGGATTGATACTTGCGGCTGCGGTCGGTATATCAATATTTCGCGGCGGAAAATTTGCGGCTGCCATTTTAGAAAAAACAGTGCCGCTTTTTGCCGGAGCATATATTTTATGTGCGGCATTTGTACTGGTTCTATATAGAAATAATATTACAGAAATATTGCAAGAAATGGTGATATCCGCATTTGGTTTTGAAGCGGCGGCAGGTGGTATATCGGGAACGATTATTAAAAATTCATTAACAACAGGGCTTCGGCGAGGAATGTTTTCAAACGAAGCCGGAATGGGCAGCTCGGTATTTGCACACGCCGCAAGCGATTGTGACGACCCGGAGGTCATTGGCTGTCAGTCGATTTTTGAGGTGTTTACGGATACGGTTTTGTGCTGCGTTTTGACTGCACTGGTAATATTATGCACCGGAGCAGATACAAATAATTCCAACCCTGCGGCGGTTGTAATAGAGGCATTTGAATATGGAATGGGTGAAAAAGCAGGAATATTTGTATCGGTATCAAATATAATTTTTGCATTTGCGGCAATAATCGGGTGGTATTTTTACGGAGAAAAAAGCGTTGAATTTTTATTTCCAAAGGCAAAATTGGCAGTAAAATTATACTCTTTGTTATATATTCTGACGGCATACACAAGCTCTTTTGGTGAAGTAAAAGCTGTATGGGCGGCGGCGGACGCTGTTAATCTGCTGATGTTTTTGCCTAACGCCGCTGCTGTAATTATTTTGTCGGGCGAGGCGGCGGAATATGTATGCAGGCGGAAAAAGCGATAAGCTTGTGTACTTTCGGCGTCAGCGGAACGGATATATTGACGGGGCAAGCCCTTATTGAAAGGCAGCATCACAGATCATTAATCAGTTTACATAAAAAGCCGCAGGCGCAAAACCTACGGCTGATTTATTTTAAGTCCATAGTTAGAGCAAAGGTTCTCTAACCCAAGCGAGTAAGCCATGCCAAGCGGCATAAGCTCCCATTGCGAATTTCTGTATACTATTTCAATTCCGACAAGCGTATCTCTGTCAAGCGGCGGTTTAAGACAAAATACCATCATCTTACCGTCACCCGTTTTTATCGATACCGCAGGATTTTCAAGATGACTGAAATTAAGTCCGCGCGGATTTTTGTATATCGAATACGCAATGTCTATCGCCGAAACATCTATCGGCAGCGTTTCCAGATTAAAATACATCACCTTTTTATCCGGCGCATTAAGATATTTCACACTCCTGCACCCCGAGGACATATTTCCGAAAAATACAAACCTATCGTCCTTTGTTACATTGCCCTTTCTGTCAAGCAAAAATGCAAATGCGTCTACCTCCATCGGAAAATCCTTGTTGTCATATATAAGCTCCACTTCAATAATGTCCGAGGAAAGCTTAAAGGACAAGCCTCTCTCTATTATAAGCACCGACTGCGCATCGGACGGCGAATCGTCCGCAAGCGGAGTGTACATCTCGTTTATATCGGGCGGTATATTGTCAAGATCGGGATAAATCATCTCTTCCTTTACGGGTTCGGCTTTATCATCCGGCGAAAAAATAAGTACGTTATCCTCAAACTCCACAGCTTCTTCAACCGCCGTTCCGCTTATATATGCCATTTTTACGCTGTCGCCCATGTTTATAAACATCTCACCGAAAATATGAGAACCGGCTCTTATCGGCGCACAGGAAACTGTAATTGTGTTCTCACCCGGCTCAAGCACTTCGGGCGTTACGGAAATATCCTTTATACTTACGCTTATTTTAGCGGAGCATGGCACGCAAACAACGGCACGTCGGCTGCATACTCTTTCTGCGGGAAATTCGCCCAGCTTTAATATATGCGGAAAAATAAATTCACCGCCGTTTGTCATTTCATCGTGACCCCCTTATTGCTGCTTTCTGAATTTGAAAAGTAATACTTCAACTGCCGCATTTATCATAATAACGGCAGGCATAAGCTCATATACCATATTCCTGAAACCTACCGAAAATGTAAGACACACCGCAGTTATAACAAGCACCGCCGCAGAAAATATCTTGTATATAACGGAGCAGCGCTTTATTTTTCTGTTGTATGCTATAAATTTTGCAATGGAAAAAGCGCCGTCCGACATAATTCCGTCCGCAGCCATTTTAGCCGCTTCGCAGGACATATCGGACGCAGCCGAAATATCCGTTTCATCCGCAATTTCCCTGTCCGCACAGGAAATCATCGTCATTCCCACACGGCGGTGTTTTATATGTGCAAGATAGATAAGCAGCTCTTTGTCCGCTTCTCCGGTTATTATTTTTATATCCGAAAGCCGCTTTGCCGCAGCATCGGGTTCGGAAGAAGCAAGCTCTTCCATCGAGATGACATTTTCTCTGCCGGCTCCCGTTATGGACTTGTCGCTAAGCGAAATATCCTCCGATTCGTTTTCTCCCGACAAAAGAACGGGTTGTATCCCCATTTTGGAAAGCGCCTTAAATGAGCCTGCAATATTTTCTCTTAGCCTTTCACGAATGACTACCATTCCTATAAGCGATATCTTGCCGTAAAAGTCCATAGCGGCATATACCTCGACATTGTTGCCTATAAAGAACAGCTCCTCTGCCATTGCCATGACGGCGGTCTTTGAAGAAAACGTCTGTCTTTCACCTGCGGCGTCGTAATACAGGTCGCATTTCGGGATAATATCACCCGGCATACCGTGTATGAGCTTGCGGTAGTCAAAGCTTTTTTCCATGCCCTTTATCTTATCTGACTTTATTTCAAGATCAACGGTGCTTGTTATCCTGTCACGTATAAATTCGATAACGGCAATTTCTTCCGCATCTCCGAAATATCGTTCTCTGTTTGCAAGTACGGCGCTGTTTTCGACAGCGGCCTTTGCAAATATTGTGCCGAGAGGATAAGGTATGTCGTGACATTCGGAATAGCTGTTGCCTTGTGCGTCAATAAACGCCGTTACAAAAGGCTTGCCGTCGCCTGCAAAGCAGGACTTGTCTATAAAGAATATATCCGCATCGCCCGTTATATCCTTTGCGTCGGCACCGTCCTTTTTCATACTGTTTTTCCATGCTTTGAATATAAACTGCTCGGGTGCGAAAATTCTTTCCGAGGCAAGAAGTATAAGCGGAGCAAATATTGCAGCCGTTACCGAAACGGACTGTATTGTAACAAATCCGATAGAAATAAACGGTATGATATGTGATACCAGTATCACGAAAATGACAGCCGCCGCAGTAAATATATTGTACAACTTATCATTATAGATATTGTCATGCTTGATTCTGCCGCCGGGTGAGGTAACACGCATTACTGCATATCCGGATGTTACAACGGAATGCTTTGAAACGGTATATCGTGAGATGAGCAGGTCATCCGTTTCCGACTCGGCAAAATTTCTGATAAGCTTGCTGCCTGTGCCGTCGTCAACGGTAATATCTCCGTAAACGATCATTCCGTCCGCAGGTATGATATCGCCTTTCATCACAAGCACATAATCATTCCGAACAATATCATTTTCATCGGCATCGACTATTCTGTTGCCGCAGCGGTAGCATTTACATATCCTGCCGCTTTTTTTATTGTCAAGCAAAGCCTTTGCAGCCTTATTCTCATAATAAAGCTCGGTAAGACAATTCACCGCAACGGCAACAAACAAAGCAAGCTGCACAAGCATAATTATTGTGAACTGCTCCGGATTTGCAAAACCGCCGTCCGCTATTCCGCAGACAAGGGTCAACAGAATATATGCAAGAATAATTATTATATATATCTTTACCGGTATCCTGCCAAAGCGTTCGGCAAGCTTATATGCGATATTATGAAGACCGGTGTTTTCATTTGAAGCGGCATTGCTGCCGTATTTTATACGCAGGTTATCCGCCTGATTTTCAGTAAGACCGTTAAAAGTCATACTTAAGACCATTCCTTTCAGAGAAAGTGCTGAGTTAGATGTTGTCCGTTATTGATACTTCGATAAGAGTACCCTTGTCGCTGTCCGACGCACGGAACACTGCGCCGTTGTAAAGCTTCATCGCCTGACCCTTTAGTACGGGATTTCCGTTCGGTGAGATAAGAGCGTCTGCCTTGCTGTTTATAAGATACCACTCATCGTTATGGCAGCATATATAAGCCTGCATTGAAGAATCCGCCTTTTCGTCGGGGAATATGTTGCTGTTTGTATGCCATTTGAAAAGCGGTGTGTTGTTTGCTGCGTCAAGCTCGGCATAGCTGCGGTACTGTCCCGGGTGACCGCTTACCTGTGAGTTTATTTTAAGACGGACTATTTTTTTATCCTTGATACGTTTTCCGCAGAACGGACATACGGGGTTATGCACATCATGAAGCACAAACCATCCTGCACTGCATGAAGGATCTGAGCATCTGTGGAGAAGATCCCATGTGCGTGAAAGACCTCTTTCCCATTCCATAGCCGTAGGTCGGCGCATAGGGTCGTGCAGACCGTCCACGAAAGCGCGCAAAAACAGCTTTTCGAGATGCGGACCCAGGTCCTTTATGGTTGCGGTAAGGCTTGACGGACGGTTTGAAGTATCATTCGGGTTTTCAATAAATAGTGCCATGGATCCCAGACCGAGAAAGTCGTCCTCCTCGGCGGATTTTGTCGAAAAGACCTTTGGTCCCATAAGCGGATGACGGAAAAAGAGATACTCATAAATAAGCACCGCCAGCGCATGAAGATCGGTCACAGAGCTTGGCACCCGTCTTTTCGGGTCGTTTCTGTCAAGCTCCATTGTTGCAAGCACCTCTGGAGCAATATATCCTCTCGTACCTGCTACCTCGGGTGGAAAAAGTCCCGGAACGACAAGAGAATCTATGTCGATAACAACGCAGTTTCCGCTTTTGGGGTCTATAAGCACATTATTGTTGGAAAGATCGGAATGTGCAAGACCTGCCTGATGCAGACGGCGTATCGAACGCACAAGCAGAATAGACATCTGCATCATTGCACGAAAATCGCCCAGCTCTGCTTTATTCAGAAAGCGCCTGTTTCCGGAAGTGAACCAGTTGCTTTTTTTATCCTTGCCTTTTAAGTCGATATAGTCTGAGGCATTGTTCCCGAAGAAAAAATTCGGCGGATAGGCAGGTGAAACAAGACCGAATTCAGGCTCGATAACGATATCCGTAGGCCAGCAGAAGCGTTTGCGGAAATATGACGCAAGACGTTCGTCCGTACCGATAGCGCCTCCCGATGTGCTCGGTATAGTCGGGTTATATTTTCCGATTATAGCTTCAAGACGGTTTCTTGTATTTATGTCGACCTTTGACGGGTCGTTGAAAAACTGCACCACATAGGATTTATCCGGTGCAAAATATGTATATTTCATGCCGCCTCTTGGCGGATTGTCGGTGACCACATACGGTATTTTTCTGCCGTTTGCAAGGGTCGCTTCGTTTATTCTGCTCATGGCAAATCTCCGGTTATTTTCAATGTATGCGCCGATCGCTTTATACTTAAGGCAGTCCGCTTGACGGCTTTGTACAAAACCTGACTTCGCATTTTTCGCACAAGCTCTTGCAGTATTGTCTTGAAAAAAAGTGATCGGCGTATAATTATTTCGTTTATGTAACGTTTATGACAAGCAGCGTTCTGTCATCAAAGGAACCTCGTTCGACATAGTTATCCAGCCACACGCAAAGCCTTTCCGAACGGTCGCTGCCGTTTGATATATCAAAGCTTTTGAGCCGCGAACGGCATACAAGCTCATCAAAGCGCATTTCCCAAAGCTCGGGCAGGGTAAGTCCGTTTTCCAACATGATATTTTTGCTGTACTGCAAGGAATATTCAACGTCCGTATCATTTACCCACGGATATGCCACAGGCTCAGGCACAACGGCAGCCTTTTCCTTTTTATGAAAAATACCCTTTTTCTTTTTGGGAAGCTCCGCTCCTGTCGGGAAGTGAATAATACCGTTCAGCATAAGGTCTATATAAAGCCGCAGAAGTTCGGGGTGGTTTGGATAATAGTCGTCCGCAACGCCGTCTGTCATAAGAAGCATTGTGGATATCTTTCCTCTTAATATTTTTGTACGGCTGCTTAAACTGTCCGGACGAAGTATTTCCTTTGAAGTGAGAAATTCCGTTTCGCCCGCAAAATCTCCGCTGCTTGGCGTGCCTAAAATTTTAAGCGCATCGGAAAAATCCTCACGGCTGTTTACTGCTGCGGTTATGCCGTCGCCAACCTGAAGTGAGATTATAAAATGCTCGCCGTTTTTCACGGGTATAAGCACCGCCGCAAGCAGTGTGCCGGAATCTTGTCAAGACGTTCCTTATATGCATTTTCAACTGCGGAAAACGCAGCCAAAAAGCTGTCCTGCACGATAGCCGCAAGCTTTGAGCAAAGCGAAGTAAACTCGGTATCATCGAATGCCCTGCTTAAAATATCCTTGATATCGGGGCACATCTCATACACGGAGGATATTTCATTTTTAAGCTTTGAAATGACTGCCTCACAGGATACTCTTGCGCCTATTCTCGAAAGCACCTTTGAACCGGCGCCGTCCGATACCGCCGCAATAACGCAGTCGCTGACCCTTGCGCAGTCATACCAGTCGTCGCAGTTTGAGCCGTTATGCTTATGCTTTTTCCCTCTTACTCTTGCACCTATTATTTCAGTGCCGTCCGAATTTTCATAGCTGTTCTTGTATTCGGAAAAAGGCTCGGGGGATTCGGGTATGGGATTGTATTTCCACATGGACGCTGTGCGTAAAAGAACGTCATTATCCGAAAGAGCCTTTTTTTCATCGGTTATGTTTTTATCTTTATCAGACATAAAGCCCTCCGTTTTTTAAGGAACGATAACAAATCCCTGCGGCGGAGGCGGAAGCTCGATATTTGCGCCCGGCTTTGCATCAAGGCTCTTGCTGGACATTTTTACTGAGCTTGATACCCATGCAAAAAACTGTGCAAGATCTCCTGCCGAAAGAGTATTCATAAGAAGAACACATTCCGTTATTTCTTTAAGCACAGCCGTATCTGCGCATGAACCTGCCGCACAAGCTATGATATTTGCGGGGCGCAGGCTTTTAAGCTCCTGTGCCGCACTGCGCCAGTCATCGGTAGGAGCGCCGTCCGTAAGCAGAAATACAAGCGGTTTCCAGTCGCCTTTTTGTGTTTCGGTCGATTTGCGGACCTCCGTTCTTATACATTCGGAGAGCAGGCTTAAAGCTGCACCGAGAGCGGTCGCACCGCCTGCATTTATAACGGGTTCCTCAAAGAGCATAAGCTCGGTAAGAGGGCAGACCTGTCTTGCGGATGAATTAAATGTAATTACGGAAAGGTATGCCGTTTCAAGTGCCTGGGGATCGCTTCTCAATTCGGAAAGCAGAGCCTTGACGCCCTGACGTACCGCTTCTATCGGGTCGCCCTCCATTGATCCTGATACATCAAGCAGCAAATAAACCGGAAGTCTTCTTGTAAATTCTGACATATTGCACACTCCTTTTTAAAATTTTATTCAAATAAAATTATACTACATTTAAAACTTCAAGTCAATGGTTTTAAGCCAGAGCAAAGATATATTTTGCCATAAGCTTTTTTCCTGTATTGGCAGAAGCAAAAAATCTTTTTTTGATAATGCCCACCGTTTTTTTCATCTCTCTTACGTCCTCGTCCGTAAGAGAGCCGCCGCCAAACTCGGCTTTAAGCGCAATGCCTATCGTTTTTTTTGCCGCTCCGTCACCGAATATGCTGTTTTTTGATTCAAGCATTTCTGCAAGTCCGGTATATGTTTCGGGAAGCTTGCTGTCCTTATCCCATGTGAGTTTGACAAGCTTCATGAACTGCCTGTAATATGCCCTTACAGCTTCACTTCCGCCAAGCTTTATCGTATGTGCACGGCGCTTTTTTATATACATACGTCTTGCAAATATAAATGCCGCCGCAAATATTATCGCCGCAAGTAATATTATCGGTACGGTAAGGTCGATTACAGTCCGTACCTTTTCGCCGTCGTTTCTGCCGAATGCGCTGAAGCCTATATTGGGGATATTCTCGTTTTTTTGTGTTTCGGAGGGCTGTGCGGGTTCCGTATATAACGGTGCTGTTGTCGTGACAGGTTCATCTTCCGGCATATCGGCGTTAAGTTTCGTCACGGTAGTTTCTGCTATATTTTCATCGCTTCCTGCTTCTTCGTTATTTGGCTCGGGCGTTATCACAACGGGTTGTGTTTCCGTATCTGATATATTTTCTTCTTCCTCGGTAATGGGTGCTGTTGTAACGGCGGTCTGTATATTTCCGTATCCCGAGGTAAATTCCATTGGATACCAGCCAAACCCGTCAATATAAATTTCTACCCATGCATGACCCCGTGCATCCGTTACATCTACCGTGTCCATGCTGCCGTAGGAAAGCTCCTCGGTAAAATCGTCCGGCTTTATAACATACCCTTCGGCATATCTTGCCGGTATACCCGCATATCTGCACAAAAGCGCCGCTGCGCTTGCAAAGTGCGTACACGAGCCTTTTCTTGTCTGTGTGATAAAATATTCCGCAAAATCCTCGCCGGGCGGAAGCTTTCCTGCATTAAGGCTGTACTCGCAGTTGTCACGCAGCCATTCTTTTATATAGTATATCTTTCTTGCAAAAACAATATCATCGGTAAGAGTGCTCTTGCCCTCGTTTGTGACTTCGTGAGATATAAACTCATAGTAATCATCATCAAATACAATATCCGTCGCTGAATAAAAATTTGTCGGCACATCAAGATAAGTTTCCCTTACAAATTCGGAATATGCCGCATGATCGGCAGCCGTTTCCTCCGTCAAGGGCGTCCAGGACTTTGTCAGAAGCATACGGTAGCTGTAAACCTGTTCTCTGTCGTAAAATTTGCCTCTCCAGCTTTTTGTACCGTTTGCGGCAAACATCTCGCTTTTTACATCATAATGTGAAACGCTTGCCTGAACAAGGTCATACGGCATATAAAAACAGTCCTCCCTTGCGGAAATGTTCGTTACCGAAAATGAAAGCTGAGGCACATCGGGATTTATTATATCAAAGCTATGGCTTGAAAGGAACATCGTATCAAGTCCGGGAGTGCGGAAGGATTCGTTTATATCGTCCAGCTCGGAAAGTTTGTTCTGCGGCAGCTCCTCCCAACTGTTTCCCGTATATACGGAACCCACGAATCCTTTAAGATAAACGGTATGGTACGATTTCGGTATAGTAACGCGCAGCACGGGACTGCCTGTAAATGTGATGCGTCCGATATTGCCGAGAGCACCGTGTTCTGCCAAAGGTTTTTTTATAACGATCTTTTTTTCGACTATCTCCTTAATACTCTTCGTAATGGATTCGGAAGAAAAGTTGCTCATTATGCTGTCCTTTGCATTTACGACAAATTCGGGACGTGCCGCCCCGAAAGCATTTACCGATAAAGCTGTCACCGTACCTATCACTATGCCGCCCAGAACGCCCGTCAATCCCGCCTGAGATGACCTCCGTCTGTAAAGCTCGGTTTCATGGACGCTCCCGGCGGTGTATGCAAGTATTCCCGTCCAGCCTGCAAAAAGCATGATAAAAGAAACATAATTCGGCGCAAAGCCGTATGCCATTGCAAATCCGAGAGTAACTGCGGAAAACACCAGAGAAAATTCCGTGCCCATAAGCGTTCTGCAGCTGCACAGTCCTCCGAGTATAAGCGCAAACATTGTCACAACAAGCGTAACATCGGCAGTTTCCGTTTGCGGACTTAAAATATATATCCTGTCAATACCGCCGTAGCGGTCGGGAAAAGAAGCGGAGGAATATGTGTTCACTATGCTTGCCATACCGTTGCAGATATTATTTTTGAACAGTATCGTGACAACAAGATATAAAGCCGACAACACAAAAACTGCAGGGTAGGAATATTTTCTGCAAAAGCAGGATACTGCCGCAAATACTGCACAGCAAATCGTGGTGACTATTGCAATAACAGCGATGTTTGCGCCCGTATCATAGCTTGTGATAAAGGAAAAAACAGCGCCGAGCGAACAGCAAAGTGAAATTACAAGGCACGTTATAAAAGAAAATATACCGTTTTTCAAATTGGTTTTTCCGCAGAGAAAAATCTCCGCTTCAAGCTGATGTGTTTTTGCAAGCTCATTCATAAAAAAACCTCTGCAATATGTAAATTGGTGCGTACTCATTAACTGCACTTCGGGCAGTTCGGTTTGTCGAAAAAGCCGGTTTCGCATTTTTCGTACAAGCTCTGTGCGGCATTGCCTTAACGATAAAATACCATAATGTTGGAAAATTCGTACTCGCCGTTATCATTTCCGCCGCTTGTACAGATAACGGTTATCCTGTCCGCAGCACCGCATTGTTCAAGCATAAGCGGAGTGGCACTTTTTTTCTCGGGGGTTACTATTACGATATGCGAAAACACCTTTGCTCCGAATCCGCCGCACTCATATTTTTCTGCAAAGCGTTCGGTAATGGTGTCGGCATTTCGGATATGCATAAGCGGCGATGACAGCTGAGAGATAAGCACTTCACGCAAAGCTGCAATGTCCGAAGCCTTCTGTATATCGATATCCTCATCTCCGTTATCACAGACAATGCCGGGCGTGATATCCGCTTCAAGAAAAAGCTCCGCCGCAGCGTTATAAACATCGAACATTTTATCAAGCTCTTCGGGCGTTTTGCAGGCGCTCATATCGGGAATGATTATGATCTGCTTGTCCGATATGCGTTCAAGCTCCTTTACCACAAGCTCATCGGTGCGGCAGCTTAATTTCCAATGCACCATATTAAGCCTGTCGCCCTCACGGTATTCACGCATAAAGTCAACATCCGAACCGGTTTCGCCCACAGCCGCCGAATGTGAGCTTTCGTCCTCATAAAGAAGCGCTGCGGCAAGCTCGTCATCAATGACTGCTTTCATCGGAAGAACCGCCGTTTTTATATTAACCGGCATCTTCCTTTTTATCCATGTTAAATTGGTAAGATCGTAAACGGACCATTTTTTAAGCACAAATTCCGCAATGCCGCAGTGAGGTGCGGTTATTTCAATAACGACCTTTTCCGAAGCATCTGCTCTTACCGGAACGGTTATAGAACGTTTTTCAAAATTCATATCTCCGCTCATACGGTAATATACGGTCGCATAAAAATTTGATATCGGAATTGGCACGGGGTTGTTTATTATGATCTTACAGCGCAGCTTTTTTTTTCGCCGTATGTATTTTTCTGGTTGGGAAAGCTCTACTTTAAGCTTTCGCACATTCAAAAGAAGTATAGGAAAGAAAACGGCTGGCAGCGCAAGAAACATAATAAGCATTGCAAAGGATAGTGCGCTTTCGTGCAGTATATACAGTGCAATAAGTATGCACAGCGCAATAATGTATACCAACAGCATTTTACACGCACCCTTTATTTTACCGACGGCGCATCTGCCGATGAAAGAATATCTTCAAGCACCTTTTCCGGAGTATGTCCTGCCGCTTTTGCCTTTGAGGTGAGTATGATACGGTGTGCGGCAACGTCATTGAAAACATAGCGCACGTCATCGGGGATAACATATTCTCTTGCATGAAAAAGTGCGGCAGCCTTTGCCATGGAGGAAAGAGCGAGAGTACCTCTCGGGCTTAAACCGAGTCTTATCCTGCTGTCGCAGCGAGTTGCGTTTGCAAGGTCCACCATATATTTATATATCCTGTCGTCCGCAAAGACCTCATCTGCGGCATACTGAAGTGCAATGATATCATCTCCCGTAACGACGGGGAAAACGCTGTCTGCCTGTGCCATAGTTTTTGATTTTAAGATAGCGACTTCATTTTCGGGACTTGGATATCCCATGGAAAGGCGGATAATAAATCTGTCGAGCTGTGATTCGGGGAGTGACTGAGTACCGACGGAGCCTATTGGATTTTGTGTAGCGATAACGATAAACGGCTTGGGGAGCGCTCTTGTAACGCCGTCCACGGTGACAGAGCCTTCCTCCATAAGCTCAAGGAGTGCGCTCTGAGTTTTGCTTGAGGTACGGTTTATTTCATCTGCGAGGAACATACTGCACATAGCTGCGCCGGGCTTGTATTCAAATTTGCCCGTGTCCTTGTTATATATGTTAAAGCCGGTCACATCGGCGGGCATGACGTCGGGGGTGAACTGCATTCTTTTGTAATCGAGGGACATAGCTTTTGAGAAAGCAAGGGCGAGGGTAGTTTTTCCGACGCCGGGGATATCGTCGAGCAGGATATGTCCGTTTGCGGCGATGGCGACAAGTATTTTTATGATTATTTCGTCCTTGCCGATAATTGCTTTTCTGACTTCATTAACGATA
>CASFZT010000014.1 GCA_949299215.1 uncultured Ruminococcus sp. | reverse complement strand
CAAGAGGAAATTTAAATTATTCCAAAATTTTTTTGGAGTGCCGATAAGATGATATTTTTTTACAATATGTATATAAAATATTGACATATTGAAAGGAGTGATGTAAAATTATAGTATAACTTAGGCTAGATGTCCCCCGCCTCTAAGGCAGAGGGTTCCATATTCAGTTTCAGTTGGGGTTCAATCCCCAACTGAAACTTCATCGCAGCTTCGCTGCGGCTTGCCGCATTGAATGACGGGGCAAGCCCTTTATTGAAGATAATTTATTGAAAAGGAAGACTGTAAATATGTATATTGATTTCCATACTCATGCATTTGACGACGCTATTGCGGAAAGGGCGATAGCAAAGCTTGAAAAGATCATCATGACGTCGGGATATCCCGATCCGGCGCCTGCGGTCACACGAGGTACGGTGGGGGAACTGATAAATAAACTTGAGGAGTGGAATACCGATAAAGCCGTGCTTCTGCCTATCGCAACAAAGCCATCGCAGCAGAAAACGATCAATGACTGGGCAAAAAGTGTTATGTCGGAAAAGCTGTACTGCTTCGGTACGGTGCACCCGGACGCCGAAGATGCGCTTGACGAGCTGGAACGTATAAAGGAGATAGGCTTGAAAGGCGTTAAGCTGCACCCCGATTATCAGGATTTCTTTGCAAATGAGGAAAGACTTTTTCCTGTTTACAGAAAGTGTGCGGAGCTTGGACTGCCGGTGATATTGCATGCAGGTCTTGATGCTCTTTCGATGGACTGCATACACTGTACTCCGAAAATGAGTGCGGACGTTATGGAAGCAGTGCCCGAAATGACGCTTATACTTGCACATCTCGGCGGAAACGAATGCTGGGACGACGTTGAAAAATATCTTGTAGGTAAGGATGTATACCTGGATACGGCATTTATAGACGGACATATTTCCGATGAGCAGGCGGAAAGGATAATAAAAAATCACGGTGCCGACAAAATACTCTTTGCGTCGGATTCTCCATGGCACCCGTCAACGGCTGAGATAAATCTTATTAACAGATTGGACTTGACGGAAGAGGAAAGGGAAAAGATATTTTATAAGAACGCATTGAAGCTGCTTGGCGAAATTTAACAAATAATTGGGCTATACTATATAATAATGTATTATCAATGCTGTATTATAAAAGCTGGATTGTGTGTAATTTGTGATAAATGTAGAATTTGGTTATACAATTTGTTAAAAATAACATATTGCTAATTTGTAACTAAAATGTTATAATAGCTTATAGTATTGTAGGCGTATTATGTCCATACTAAAACAATTATTCCAAATCGGAGGTGTCAACCATATATGAAGACATTTATCTATACCGCAACAGACGTTCAGGGCAATACCGTAAAGAACGCAAAAATGTCTGCGGAAGATGTAAATGACTTTTTGGAGAAGATACATGACAAGGGTCTGTTCTGTTCCAGCTATAAGGAAACTTCTTCAAAAGAATCCAATACTCTTCATAAGTTTACAACAAAAGAGCTGGCATACAATTGCCGACAACTGAGTGCAATGCTGACATCCGGACTTACACTTGTAAAGGCATTGGATATCCTGTATAAGGAACAGGAGAAAAATGCCCAGAAGCAGATATTCCGTGAGATTTATGAAGAAGTGCAAAAGGGTCAGGCATTTTCCGAGGCTCTTAAAATGCAGCAGGGTGCTTTCCCTACATTCATGATTTCAATGGTACAGGCGGGTGAGGCTTCCGGTAGCCTTGACGTCATAGCAAAAAGACTTGAAGACAACTATGCAAAGGAAGCAAGGCTGAACAATAAGATCAAGGGCGCATTGATGTATCCTATTATTCTTGCGGTACTTTGCGTTATTATAGTAATTGCATTGTTTACATTCATCATGCCTACCTTTAAAGGACTTCTGACGGAAAAGGATATGAAGGGTCTGACCGGTGCGCTGTTTGCATTTTCGGACAGCTTGACCGGATATTGGTATATATATCTCGGCGTTATACTCGGTATTGTGTTTGTTGTAAAATATCTTCTTAAGATCCCGACTATAAGATATAAGTTTGACAGACTTAAATGTAAGGGACCGGGATTCGGAAAGCTCGTTGTAAAGGTTTATACGGGACGTTTTGCGAGAACTCTTTCATCGCTGTATTCTTCAGGTATTCCGATGGTAGAATCCATTGAGCGTTCTGCGGCTATTCTGAATAATGATTTCATAGAAAAAGCTTTTGAAACGGTAGTAGATGAAGTTAAACAGGGCGAACAGCTTTCTGTATCAATTCAAAGAACGGGCATATTTGAGTCAATGTTCTGCTCAATTATATACGTAGGTGAAGAATCCGGTGCTCTCGATACTATTCTTGAAAAATCTGCGGATTTCTATGAGGACGAATCGGATTCGGCTATTCAGCGACTTGTAGGTATGATTGAGCCTATTATGATTATTATCATGGGTGCTGCTATCGGTCTTGTAATTGCCGGTATTCTTCCTGCAATCTACAACTCTATGGAAAATATTGCATAAAAGCAAAGACGAGTACATATCCATGCAAAAATAATATAAAATATTAGAGAGGTGAACAGTATGCTTTCATTTGATATTACAGACAGACACGTTCGTATTATCCGTGGTACGGAAGCACACGATAAAATTAAAGTACAGTCGGCGTCGACTATAGATCTTGAGGAGGGTTTGATCGTTAACGGTCATATAAAGGATATTCCTAAAATGGCAACAATGATCAACGATGAGCTTAAAGCTAAGAGAATGGCAGATAAGGAAGCTGTTATAAGCATTTCTTCAAACCTTGTAATTTTTAAAGAGTTGCATATTCCTAAGGCAAAGGGCGCACAGCTTCTTTCGATGGTTCAGAACCAGATGCAGCATACAATGGGTATTGCGGATGACTATTCAATTTCATATACAATTGCCGGAGAGGTAGAAGAGGACGGCGTACAGGCGCTTAAAGTACTCGCAACAGCTTGTCCGTTTGAAGTCGTTGACTGCTTCAGAAAGGTATTCTCCATGCTTGGTATCGTACTTCGTTCGGTAGCTGTTGCATGTAATACCATTACAAGAATTATTCTCAGCGATCCCAAGATGAAGGCAAAGATGCCGATGCTTCTTGTTCAGATCGACCCGAACTTCGTAAGCCTTAATCTCTATGAGAACAATCAGCTTACATTCTCGCGTTTTGCGTCGATCGACCCTGTCGATTACGATAATTCACCCGACTATATCTATGAAGCTGTAAATGAGAACATCTTCAGAATGTTCCAGTTCCAGAAGTCAAGAAACGGTGATAATCCTATCCAGAACGTTGTATTCTATGGTGATACAACGGAGTATATCCGTCTTACAAATGCACTTGAGCAGATGGATATCACAACGAGCCTTCTCGGCGTTCCGAATAATATCGGCGGCTATGAAAACTTTGAGTTTCAGGCTTATGCAAACGCTATCGGCGCAATGTTCAGAAGCAATAAGGAATATGAAAGAATCAACCTTCTTGAAGTTGATGCGGCTGTTGGACGTACAAGTGCGGGTGCTTCATTTGCGGCAGGCGTTCTTGCGGCGGCACTTGCAGCAGCTGCGGTAGTTGCCGGAGTTACAATTTTCTTCCATATTACAAAGAATCAGTATAACGCCGATACAGCTGAAATACAGACATGGCTTGACAGTCCGGAAACCGCACAGAGAGTTGATGCGGTGGATGCTATGCAGAATAAGATAGACATGGTAACGCAATACAAGCAGGGCCTTGAAACAGCCAAGTATATCTATGATACACAGCCGGTATTTACAAGTGAAGTTATAGAAAATATTGATGCAAACTTTGAGGGAACAACGGCAGATGTAAAAACGTATACTTACGGTTCCGGATTCTTCTCAATTATTTGCACTGCAACAGATAACAACGATCCTTCAAGGGTTGTTGCAAACTTTATTGAGCAGGATATTTTTGATAATGTTACATATACAGGTTTTGCACTTGCGGGAAATGAAACAACCGGTGCAGAAAGCTATGAGTTCACTATTTCATTTGATATGAGAAAGGTAGAACCCGAGGTTGAGGAAAATGCCGAAGAAACGACAACAGAGGGGGTTGAGTAATTATGAAGCTTTCATACAGAGATAAAGTAATTTTCATATGCGTAATCGTAATTGTAATTCTTATTGCAGGTTTCTTCCTCTTTATTAAGCCTAAGTATCAGGAAATGAATGTAGCATATGCTAATCTTGAAGCAAAGCAGACGGAAAAGGAAGAGGTTCAGGCTAAGATTGATACTCTCCCCGGTCTTGTTGAAAATCTGAAGACTATTGCAAAGGATATTGAAGAAACACAGGAGTTTTTCCTTGCTGATCAGGAGCCTTATCTGAACGAGCAGTTTGTAATGGAGATGCTTGAAGGCTGCGGCGTTACAGTTGAGTCCATGTCAACAACATATACACAGGGCAACAATATTGTTGAGTACATGGTATATCCGAAAAACGTTCACAGCTATGACCTTCTTATACAGGCGGATATCTATAATGAGCTTCCCGAAGAGGTTTACAATCATTATAATGAAATAGCTTATCCTGACGGTCAGAGTATCGTTATCGGTGTAACAAATGTGACTATCGGATATAAGGATACTTTTGCTCTTAACAATGTATTTGATTTTATTGATACGGTCGCTGAGGACGAAAGGACAATGACTGTTCTTAATTTGTCTACCGAAGAAAGACCGCAGGACGGTACGCTGACACTTGAAACAAGCGGCACGCTGAATATGAATCTGTATTCACTCCATCCGCTCAATATCGAAAAGGTTATGGAAGAGACTGATGAAATTGAGATACTTTCCGATGAAGAGTATGCAGCAAAATTGGCAGAGGAGGGAGTAACAGAAGAAACTCCCGCTGCTTAAAAACTTTTGATTATTACCAAAAAAGCCGATGGAGCGAGCAAATTCTTCATCGGCTAAAGCGGTATTAAATCCCGAAAAATATTTTAAAAGCGAATATTAAATAAAAACGTGGAAGAAGCGTTTTAGAAAGGGTGATTATAATGACAGATAAATGTCTGTGCAAAGGCAAAAAGCTAAGCGGCGCTGTTCTTATAATGGTAATAACGGTAATGTTTATGCTGATTATCATGCTGCTTGCTACGCTGACAGTTGTATCAACGGCACAGAACAGAGCTTATACTAAGTTTGAAGAAAATCAGGCTTATTATACAGCAAGATCTGCATTGGATGTTTATACCGGTTCGCTGCTTAGTGACGGAGCACAGAATGTACAAGGTGCATCCTATCGGTATACAGATGATACCGGTATGGTTCAAACCACAAATTTGACACAGGGTCTTTCTTTGGAGCTTGAGCTTTATAAGATCAAGGCACAAAATTCAAGTATGATATGGGCAAATCCCGTTAAGGGTGACGGAACCTTTACATCAAGCTCACCGGAAGAGAGTAATTATGCGATTGACAATGCAAATCCTGTTGATTATATAGAATATACGGTTGAATTTCCTGCTCTTAAATCAACAAGCGGCGGTACAACAACAAATTACGGAAAATTTGTTGATACGGATAGCTCCGGAAAACAGATCGCAAAAATTAAGGTAGAAGTTCTTGAACGTGTGTTTAATATGAATCCGACTTATACCGACGATCAGCTTGCACATATGGACGATGCTGCTTATGCCGGAGCACCGACTACAGCTCAGGTTAAGGCAGCTATTGCCGCAGGCAACCGTTCAAAGGACAGAATGAAGATCAAGGTAACATCAACTGTTGAGTTTATGGGTGTTACAGGTACGGCAAGCGTTATTTTTGATACTACCGAACCTGTTGCGGTTGTAAGCGGTAATGCTATGACCTCTATGGGCGGAATCCAGCTTAATAACCTTACAATTCTCGGCGGTGCCGCTACAAGGACTGATTCTGCACCTGCGAATATGGGTAAGATTTACGGCGGTATTTTTGCTGAAAGCAAATTCCATAACGGAAACGGCGGTTCCAGTGTGCCGATGACAGAAGACGAAGTTATTTATATCGGCGGTGATTTTAGCTGGGAAAATAATGTACAATTTGAAACATACAATATTACCGGTACGAAAAACAGACCGTTGGTTTATGTAAACGGTGTGACAGGAAGCTCATCTAACAAAATGGAGTTCGGCAGTGCGACCCAAAGCATAGACCTCGTTACCAACGGTCTTACTATAAGTGGCAATGGCGGTACTCTTTACGGAAATCTTTATTGTATTGGTGATGTGGATCTTTCACAATCCGGTCAGGATCCCGCTTTTAAAATAGAAGGAACAGGTAATAATGCATTTGTTAAAGGCGATCTCATTTGTGATGATAAAGGAATGACAGGTAATTATTATGTTAACGGCAACATAATAATCACAAATTCAGCTTGGGTTATGTATGATACTGTTACCGGGGTGTACTCCTTGAGTCCAACCGGTATTGCAAATTTGACTAATTGTCGATGGGCAGGAAACGTTCAATATAGAGATCCCGCTAGCGTTTTTCATAATGTAACTGTCACACTTCCAAATACGACATCGTTTGCATCCGGTGCTTGGGATGATCTTGAGCTTGATGCAACGGAGCTTGCTTCCAAGGATGATGTTGAAATTTGTCTTCTTAAGTTAAATGGTACTAATGTTGAATCGGATACCGGTTCTACGGGCAAAAGAAATGTTCCTACATCACTTGGAGAGTATTATAATTATTATAAGAAAGACAGCTCAGGCAACCTTGTTATTACAGGCAATCCTGCTCCTAATGATTATGAGATCATTACTGCAGAAGAATGGGCAGGTACTCCAAATGAAGCTGACAGAAATGCCGGTAACTATACAATAAAAGACTTTACTGCTCCTGCCTCAGCTATTGTGCTTATGCCTAGGAGCAACAGAAACGGACTTAATGTCGGAGGTACTGATCAGAGCAGTTATGAGCTTAATTCTGCGTCAAGTGCAGATTATTTGCTTAAATCAAGCGGAACTGACAGAAACAACGGTTATGGAGATACTTCAAATATAATGCGTCTGACAGGCGGCGGAACATTCAACTTCTACCTTGAACAGAACGGTTCATACGGCGGAATAATCGTGGTTGACGATGATACAACATTGAATATATACGCACCTAAGGGCGGCACATACAACTGGGAAATGGAAATATACACCGAGCAAGTGTATGATTATACCAAGAGTTCTCCGGTAACTCCTCTTGCGTTCGGAGAAGGCGGCAATGTCAGTGTACCTAAAATTAATATCTATATTGCAAGTGACCCGGATGATCCTGCAACGACGGCAGTTGATGAAAGAACAGTATGGAATGTATCATCTGCAAGCAAACATGTTACTGTTGGTTATGTTTATGCTCCTCATGCGTTGGTTAAAGCAAATGTGGGTGCGTTAAATTCTGCATGGACATATGACGGTTTGGCATCCGGTTCTACGAGTTTCTCATTTATCGGTTCGTTAATTGCCGGTGAAATCAGCATGGGTTCTAACCATACTGGTGTTGCTTACGTTGACCCGGATTCTTCAAGCTACATACCCGGTAAGCCTATGTTTGCATGGGATGCTTACCAGTACACAAGATAAGGAGGTAATGACTATGAAAAAAACATTCAAAGGATTTACCTTGATAGAGTGTATTGTTGCACTTGCTATCCTTGGTATAGCGTCATTGGTAATGGCGCAGATATATGCGAACGTTTCAAGGATAAACCGTTCCAATCATATGATAAATACCAGTCTGTCCTATCAGATGAAGTATGTTGAGGAAAAAAATAATGCTGAAGCTACAAAAATTACATACGGCGGAACGTTAGGTACAAACGCTCCTCATAATAATGCAGGTGCCGGTGGAAATAATAACTATATTGCAATAACAAGCAATGCTTATAAAGCAGACGGCACACAGATCACATCCTTTACATCTACCAAATACAGCTATGCGGTGGATATGTATGTGCTCCTCAGCCGAGATACGCAAAACAGAGATTCAGGCGATGCGGGCTTTATCGGAACCAACGAAGATTACAAGCTTAATTACAGGTATATGCTTGGACATTAAAAGGGGGCGTAATGGATGAAAAAAATTAAAGGCTTTACGCTCGTAGAGCTGATTATAGTAATGGCGATCTTTGCTATTCTTATGGCGGCGCTTGTAAATATGATGGTGCCTATACGCCGTACATATGTCGACTCAACCTTGTATGAAGCACAGCGAAATACACAAAACGGCATAACACAGTATCTTGCCGAATCGGTAAGATATGCGTCCGATATCGGAATTTATACTAAGGACGCATCGGTGTCTTATAGTGTTGATGGCATTGCCGTTAACAGAAACGTAACTTCCATTGATGATGCGGTAAAATATTTCCTTAAAGATGTTTCGGGCGAAACTGCTGCAAATAGTGATTCTACACTTACCGCAAATGCTCAATCAATTTCTGCGGCGCTTGCACCTCATGTACACATTATAACGATCGATCATACCAAAAACACATATACATATAACGGTACAGACGTAAAGGGCAGATTGTTCCGTAAGGACGGTTCCGGTGCTTCCGGAACGGGACTCGGACGTATGGTGCTCGGCGCAGCTTATTATGGCGAGCATGACTTTATTATCAATCTGGATTCTGATTTTGAAAATTCACCCAATATAAAATTTACGGTTACAAGCACTCCGGATTCGACAATTATGAACGATGTGGATGTTACAACGGAAAGTGAAGTTGTGCTCAATAACATTAAGCTCAGCAACAGTGTTATTGAAAAATTTGCAAATGAAAAGGTCTTTACCGTTGTACCGAAGCCTGATATTTCCGGACTTAAATTGACTACACCGCATTATGATGACAATTTGTATCAGCCGTATAATCCGTCTGACGAAAACAAATATACCGAAACATATATTATATACACAACATACGATGACTTGTTCCCGACACCGTGATGATTTGTTTCAATTAAAAAATACAGGGTGCGTATTCGTACACACCCTGTATAAAATTACTTTTTGCTCAGATGATATGCGGAACGGTAAAAGCGGTCATATAAAGATCGAATATTTCCGTACCGTAGTAAGCGGCAGCAGCAACGCCTATTGCAAGGTAAGGACCGAATGCAAATGCATTTTCGGTTTCCTTCTCGGCTTTGATGTTGCGTATCTTGATGATCATAGCTGCCAGTGCACCGAGGATTATTGCTATGAAGGCTGCAACGACGATAGCTTTCCAACCAAGCATAAGTCCTGCGGCTGCGGTGAATATAACATCACCCATTCCGAAACCGAATACAGGTCCTGCTTCTTTAACGGCAGCGAGCTTTTCGGTAAGCATTTTTTCCGATTTTTCTCTTTCCTTAGCGGTAAGGGATTTGTCCTTAAGACGTTTTTTCAGTTTGCGTATTGACTTGTGATCCTTGCTTATAAATAATATGTAGACAAGTGGAGTGATCACATATCCGATTATCAGAAGCGGTACGCTTACAGCAAACATTCCTATAAGCCCATCGGTTGCACTTACTTGATTTCCGCGTATGAAATTTGGCGTAAGAACGGAAAGAACTCTTGTTACAAGCGCCACAGCACCGAGGTAAACAAGAACGCATACCGACATCTCCTGAGTGTCAAAATCCTCAAATCCGATAACAATTACACCTGCCAGGAAAAGACATAACAGAGCAGGGTAAATCAATCCGTCCGTTATGATATCATAGCGGATAAACATAAGTGTGAAAAGTATGCCGGTCAATCCCTCAACGATGGAATATCTTGGAGAGATGGGCGCTTTGCAGGCACGGCACTTTCCTCTTAATATAAGCCAGCTGAAAAGCGGTATCAGATCGTATCGCTTTATCTCGGCACCGCAGGTCATACAGTGTGAATTTCGCTTAATTAGCGATTCGCCGCGCGGCAGTCTTAAAATACATACATTAAGAAAGCTGCCGATGGTAACACCGAAAAGAAATACCACTATGCAGATGCCTGCATAAATAAAGGTCTCATAATTATACATCGCAATATCTCCTTTAAATTTGAAAATATGATACTATTATCTTAACATATTTTTTTAATAAATACAATAGTTTATAAAACTATTATCAACACGGCATTGATGCCGCAGAATCATCTGCCGTGATATAAAATTAAATCTGCGGAGAAACGGGGCATAGAAATGAAAAATATTCCTATTGGTCAGTACATGGTAAATGAGGGTATTATTACCGAGCAGCAGCTTCAGCACGTTCTGGACGTAAAAAAAGAAGAAAATACTCCGGGTAAATATTTCGGTGACTATGTAATTGAACTTGGCTATGTTACTGACGTACAGTTCGGTCAGGCACTTGCAAAGAAGCTTAGTGTGCCCTTTGTTGACTTGAATGATCCGGAATTTGCGATTGATATAGACGCAGTAAAGAAGATACCGGAATCTCTTGCTAAAAAGCATACTATTATAGCTATAAAGGTAACCGGTAAAAGACTTACCGTTGCAACAAACGACCCTGTAAACTTCTACATATTTGAAGATATCAAGGTTACGACCGGTATGGACGTTGTTCCGGTGCTTGCAACAAAGGCGGCTATCGTAAAGGCTATCGGTAAGAATTATTCGATGCAGAATACGTCCTCTATCCTTAACAGCGTTGAAAATCAGTTCACAGACGAGGAACTCAGCGCAATGGACGAGGAATCGGCAGACAGAATCGATAATGCGCCTATCGTTAAACTGGCGACAACTATCGTAGAAAACTCTTTCCGTGCAGACGCAACGGATATTCATATCGAGCCGTTCAAGACATATACAAGAATACGTATAAGAGTAAACGGCGACCTTATCGAGCTTATGAATGTGTCAAATGTAGTACACAATGCACTTGTAACACGTCTTAAAATTATAAGCGGTATGAATATCGCCGAAAAGCGTGTACCGCAGGACGGACGTTTTTCACAGGTAGTTGATGGCACGATGCTTGACGTCCGTGTATCTAACCTTCCTATGGTAAACGGTGAAAAGGTCGTTATCCGTATTCTTTCAACAGGTAACGTTGCGCTCCGCAAAATTACCGACCTCGGTATGACGGACTATAACTATGAAAGATTCTCAAGACTTATCAAAGTACCGCAGGGCGTGCTCCTTGTAACAGGTCCTACCGGTTCCGGTAAAACAACAACACTTTATGCAGCACTCGGTGAGCTTGCAAAGCCGAATGTAAACGTAGTTACGGTTGAAGACCCTGTCGAAAAAGATATCGAGGGCATTAATCAGTGTCAGGTAAACGTAAAGGCAGGTATGACCTTTGCGGCAGCTCTTCGTTCTATCCTCCGTCAGGACCCCGATATCGTAATGATCGGTGAGATGCGTGACCAGGAAACGGCAGAGATCGCTATCAGAGCCGCTATCACCGGTCATATGGTTCTTTCGACACTTCATACAAACGATTCCGCATCAACGGTAACCCGTCTTGTAGATATGGGTGTTGCAGCATACATGGTTGCTACATCACTTATCGGTATCGTAGCACAGCGACTTGTAAAGAAAATATGCCACGAATGCCGCACACCGAGATTGTCCACTAAGGAAGAAAATGAGCTTATGGGTATTACGGAATCCATTACGATATACGATGCTTGCGGATGTCCCAAGTGCAACAATACGGGATATACAGGCCGTACCGCTATCCATGAGATTTTGACCTGTACAACGGAAATGAGCGGACTTATCGCAGGCGGCGGTACTATCGACCAGATATCCGCACTTGCAAAGCAGCAGGGTACAAAGCTTCTGCGTGATAATGTATCTGAGCTTGTACAGGCAGGCGAAACAACAATGGATGAGCTTGTTCGTGTAACATACGCAGTATAATAATATAGTACGGATTTGCCGCAAAGGCATCATATATAAAAAGCAAATCAGCGAAAGGAATACTATAATATGGAAATGGATAACAAACCCCAGGATAAGGTTCTTATAAGTATTGATAAGATTTTGGACGAAGCACGAGTTCTTGAATGTTCCGACGTTCATTTCACAGTAAAGATATCACCGGTAGTAAGACTTCACGGTACATTGCGTAAGTTAAGCTCATATCCCGAAATGACAGAAGCGGGCATTATGAAAATAGTAGAGCAGATGACAAGCGGCAGAAACCTTGAAAATATCAAGAATAAGGTCGATACCGACTTTTCATATGTAACACGCCGTGGCTATCGTCACAGAGTTAACGTATATCATCAGAAGGGAAATACGGCAATTGCTATCCGTTTGCTGAGAAATGATATTCCGACGCTTGCAGACCTTGATCTGCCGCCGATACTTGCGGATTTTGCAATGCGTCCGAGAGGACTTATACTTGTAACGGGACCTACCGGTTCAGGTAAATCAACAACACTTGCGGCAATGATCGACTATGTAAATGTAAGCCGTTCGGCACACGTAATTACAATTGAAGACCCGATAGAATATGTACATGAGCATAAGCGCTGCATGATAAATCAAAGAGAAGTCGGCGACGACGTAGAAAGCTTTGCAATGTCACTTCGTGCCGCACTTCGTGAAGACCCCGATGTTATTCTCGTAGGAGAGATGCGTGACTTCGAAACTATCAACGCAGCTATTACGGCGGCTGAAACGGGACATCTTGTAATGTCTACACTTCATACGACTTGTGCACCGGATACGATCAACCGTATTATCGACGTATTCCCCGCACATCAGCAGAACCAGATACGTTCGCAGCTTGCGGCGGTACTTGTAGGAATTATTGCACAGACTCTTATCCCGAAAGCGGACGGCAGCGGACGTCTTGCGGCGGTAGAGATACTTAATGCAACAGACGCAGTCAGAGCAATGATCCGTGACAACAAGGTACATCAGATAAGAAGCACCATTCAGACGGGACGAAAAGAAGGCATGGTATGTCTTGACCAGGAGCTTGCACGTTATGTAAAGGACGGAATTATTACGGACTCGGCAGCAAGAGAGAAGTGTCTTGATCCGAATGAGTATGAAAACTTCCTGAAATCATTGGGTGGTGCACCTACACTTCGCAGATAATAAAAATCAGTGTTTTAGCATAATATTATGTTAAAAAAGGTGAATTAAATATAGGATTATCCCGAAAACGTTTAATAATAATTTATGAACAACGAAACATAAGCATATAAAACAACCTATAAATTCAGGTTGTTTTATTACATTTCACCAAAAGTATTGGCGAATATGACAAAAAGAGTTAATAAATGGGGTATTCAAAAGCAAAAATAAACAAATTCACAAAATTAGTGCAAAAAAATTCATTTTTCTATTGACAAATCAATTTAATGGTAATATAATAATGACAGTAAGGAAAAACCATCTGATTTGGTCAATACTTATTAGGAGGCGGCTATATTGAGAGAGGAAATGAACGGTGACCTCCGTCAGTGCGAGACGAAGCCGTACAGAACGGTAAAGGGTTTCACATTGATAGAAATGCTGATCGTAATAACAATAATTGCAATTCTTGCGGGAATTTCGTCTATTGTAATAACCGGTTTTGTCCGTGACAGAAGTCAGGAAGCAGCAAATAATTCGGCACAGCTTTTGTATACAGCGGCGCAAAATGCTCTCATTCGTTCGGAAATTGAACAGGATGTGTCAATGTTTTCCGGCGGTGAAAAAGATGATGTTACATTTGCAAAAATGATATTCAATGTCGACGGCGGCGCATTTACGCAAAGTATGTCCATTTCAATTGATTCAAGATACGGAACATCAGATACACCGTATTCGGTGTCATTTGATCCGTATGCAGCAACATTGACTGACGGACAGAAAGCATCGGTGAAATTCTTTAACAAGTATCTGCTTGGAAATCTCGGCAGTGATTTTACCGGTACTTGTATCGTGTATTTTGACGTTGAGAATTATCTTGCCGAAGCGGTTGTTTATTGCGAAGAAGTAGGTAAGGCTGCTGACCTTGAGGCTGATTTAAATGAGTACACTCTTGCAGGCAGCAAATCCGCATCACTTAATATGAAAGTTCTTGCGTCGGAGGATCGTCCGTCACAGCGTGATAATTACTTGCTTTGCGGATATTATTACGGTTCATACCCTATTTTAAATGACCTTGGTGCAAAAGGCACTGCCTGGTCGGAATGATTTATTATGGAAAAGCGCGGTTCTTACGCTTTTTGATAGAAAAATATTTTAAATTATGAAAAGGAGGAATTTCCCATGAGAAATTCAAAAATGAAGGGCTTTACCCTTATTGAACTCATCGTTGTTATCGCAATCATCGGTATTCTTGCAGCTATCCTTGTTCCTTCCATGCTCGGATATGTTCAGAATTCTAGAATCTCCCAGGCTAATGCTAACGCTAAGCAGGTTTACACAGCTACAGCTTCTGCTTTGACACAGGCTTCAATTGATGGTAAGACGCTTAATGCTGGTGGCTCTAATGGTACTGGTTATGTTACATCTGATACAATCACAGGCGCTTCTCTTGAGATTATTGCTGATAAGCTTGATCTTACAGATTACCTCGGTGAGGGTTTCAGCGGTTACGGTTCTGCTTACATTAACAAAACTGCTTACACAATTAAGGCTGCAGCTTGGGGCAGCAATGCAGCTTGCCTTGATGCAGGTGAAGAACATTACGAAGAGGAAATTAGTTTGACTACTGAAGATCAGAAGAGCACAATCAAGGCAAACAATATCGTTTTCGGTTTTTATCCTATCAAGGGTAACTCCTAATTCTTGATTTTATAAATTGCGATACTTAATAACAACAATTAAAAACGGCGGAGTATTCCGCCGTTTTTGTTTTTAAGGAGTTAAGTGAATGAGAAATAATAAAAAAGCAATTGCAATGGGCGTAACTGTGTTTGCTTTTGTTACGGCGGTTATGCTTATATTAATTCCAATTGAAAATAAAAGAAAAACCTATGAAAAATACGGTGAGCTTGCTGTATTTGCCGAAACGGATGAACGTGCGGAGTATATAATAAAAAATTCGGACGAATATCCGGAGAGCGTTCTCAAGGTATATTATGAAGATACCGAGGATATGGCAGATTTTGAGTGGGTCTATAATTATCCTTTCCATAAAGATGATTATATGACCATGACATTTACCGAGGAAGAATTAAACAGTGAGAATGTTCCTGCGCTTTATATGTATGACCCCCGATGGAGTTATGAAAAAATCGGAGGCGCTTATATTAAAGTTGACGGCTGTGGGGCAGTTTCAATTACAATGGCTGCGCTTTATCTTAATCATAATTCGGATATTGACCCGGTTAAGGTTGCACAGGTCGCAGAATATAATGATTTTCTCGGAACGATAGGCGGAATACTTACTAAACATATTGCTCAATTGCTTGAGATTCTGGGTTTTGAGACTGTTGAGCATAATTATAATTGTGAGGATATGACTCAAAAGGAAACGATACCTTTGCAGGATATACAGGCTGTGCTTGAAAAAGACCATGTTTGTCTTGTTGCCATGTATGGAGATACTTTCGGCGGTCACGCCATGATAATTACCGAGGCAAACGATGACGGCACGATCCGTATAAACGACCCTGCAAGCGAAGAAAACACAGAAAAAGTGTGGAATTATAAAGATATAGAACCGGAATTGATCTGCTATTGGGATGTAAGCGCAAAATAGTTACAAAGCGGTTACAAACATTACAAAAATGTTGACAAAAGCCCCTCGTTGGTATATTATATAAGTGTAAATATTGCATATTTTAATGTGTAATTTTTACACTTTATAAAAATGGGGTGTTATTATGAAGCATAAAAAATTAAGGGGTTTTACGTTGATTGAGCTTATAGTCGTAATTGCTATAATAGGAATACTTGCGGCAATTATTGTAGTTTCCATTGTGGGGTATGTAAAAAATTCCAGAGTTGCAAACTTTAATTCAAATGCAAGAGCTGCGTATACGGGGGTTCAGCTTGCAATTATAGATATAAACCAGGCAACGGGCAATTATGCGTCACCTAATACGATCTATGTCAGCAATGCACGAGGCGGTACAATTGCTTATGCAGATGGCAATGCAGCGGATTGTATTGATATACAGGAGTATATAAATGATAATTTTGACGGATATTACGGATTTTATACCGACCCTATGGGCAGTGGATGCATATATGCAATTTGGAGCGACCGTCCGATAACCTCGGATATGGTTACAACTCATATGACTGAATCGGATGTCAAAGCATCTTTTGATACTTCCAATCCTCGGGGCTGTCACCCGATAAAGAAAAATTCGTAAAAATAACTGCTGTACCAAATGGGAGGTACAGCAGATTTTTTATTGCTTAAGTATTACACATACAAGCTCCGGCGGATTAAAAAAGCGTATTCTTCCAAGACCACGGCTTACAACAAGGGCAGAATTATGCTTTTTATAGATACCCTCCTTGTATTTCGGGAAAAGCTTCAGTTCGGGCGATAAGACGCCGTGAACGATAGGCAGACGTATAAAACCGCCGTGAATATGTCCGCCGAATGAGATATCTGCGCCCCATTTTGCATATACGTCAAAATCAAGCGGGTTGTGTGCTAAAAGTATGGAAAATTCATCATCGGCATATTTTTTGCCGCAGTAATGATGCATATGCGAAAGCTTGAATTTGTTTCCGGTAAATTTGTACTGGCGTACTCCGCGATAAAATTTTGCAGGATAACATAAACCGTATATGCGTATTTTTACACCGTTATACTCGAAAATTGTGTTTTTGTTATCAAGACATACCGCACCGCAGGCAGCAAGACGGCTTGAGTAGTAATCAAAATCCTGCTTTGACATATCGGAAAGCTCATGGTTTCCGTTTACGTAAAAGAGCGGATATTTTCTGCATAAAGCGGCAATAAGCTCCAAGAAATCATCACGGTTTGAACATTCGTGGCTTAGCATATCTCCCGTCATAACAATCAGGTCGGGATTTTCCATGCAAATCGCATTGTAAAGATGGTAATCGCATTTTCCGTAAAGCTTGTTGTGCAGATCGGAAAGATGGATTATTTTCATACCGCTCAGTGCAGATGGAAGCTGCGACAGGGAAAGATTATATTTTGAAATGGTAAGTCTTGACATATCACGTATAAGCTTATGCACAAATTCGCCGGTAAGTCCATTTTTTATAAGTAAACGCTTTTTCACTTTATCACCCTTTAAAAATTTATCCAATAATTTTATTATACTGCATTTCAATTAAAATTTCAATTGGAAATTTAAGGATAAAAAAGCTTACGGGCAAAAATCCGTAAGCTTTTTTACACCTATAATTTTGTTATAACTTAGGCAAGATGTCACCCGCCTCTAAGACGGCGGGTTCCATATTCTGTTTCAGTTGGGGTTCAATCGCCAACTGAAACTTCATCGCAGCTTCGCTGCGGCTTGCCACGTTGAATGACGGGCAGTCCATTATTGAAGTTAGTCCTTGATAACTTTTTTTGCTTTGTTTACAATGGATTTGTCATTTTCGTATGTCAGAACGGAGGTAGCATATCCGACATCTACCCATTTTATGTCGGCGATCTCCTCTTCCTGACGTACATAATCGTAATTTTTGGCTTTGGCGATAAAGTAGACCACAACCTTTTGTGTGTCTTTTTTGGGAAAATAGGTTACAGTTTCACGGAAAGTCGGGTCTATGATAACATCAAGACCTGTTTCTTCCTTGATCTCACGTATAGCGGTCTCGACTTCGGTCTCATCATTTTCGACATGTCCCTTCGGGAAAGACCAGTGACCGCTGTTTACGTGCTTTATCAGCAGTATCTCAAGATTTCCGTGATGCTTGCGGTATACAATTGCGCCGCAGGATTTTTCATGCAGCATGAATAACCAGTTCCTTTCTAAGCCTGTACAGCTTTGATTTATAAGTTGGTATAATTATAACATA
The DNA here is from genome assembly GCA_949299215.1 of uncultured Ruminococcus sp. Lineage (GTDB taxonomy): Bacteria > Bacillota > Clostridia > Oscillospirales > Ruminococcaceae > UMGS363. The sequence goes on along the minus strand of CASFZT010000014.1, from coordinate 146 downwards.
TTTTCTTATTTTTGTCTTGCTTTTTTGAAAAAAACAGACGAATTTTGATAAAATTAAAAAAACATACACGATATCTTAATATAATTTTTGAATACAACTTAGGCAAGATGCCCCCGCCTCTAAGGCGGCGGTTTTCATATTCAGTT
>CASFZT010000013.1 GCA_949299215.1 uncultured Ruminococcus sp. | reverse complement strand
AAATTTTTTGAAAAGCTGCGTGCGCTCTTCTTTTTTATAATTGTACTTGCGGCAATGTCTATGTGCGTTGTAGACCTTATGAAAATACAGGTGGTAGACGGCGACGAATACAGCCAAAAGGCGAAAAGCACAAGCGGCGCAAAGCAGTCGGTATCCGCTCCGAGGGGCGAGATAGTGGACGCATCCGGAGACAAGATAGTCAGCAACAAGGTCGGCTTCAACGTTATTATAGAAAAGGCATTCTTTCCTACCGATAAGCAGGAAATGAACAGAATAATAATCGACATTGCCGAGATACTTTACAATAAAAATGTCGAGTGGATAGATACACTTCCAATAAGCATGAATGAGCCGTATACCTTTCTTGACGGACGTGACGGCGATATTGCAAAGCTGCGTAAAAACATATCCGTACAGCCGTATGCGACTGCGGAGGAATGTATTGCCGCAATGAAGGAGCTGTATGAGATAGATGATGAATATACAAACAGGCAGGTCCGCATAATAGCAGGCGTGCGCTATGAAATGTATATCCGCAGCTTTTCTCTTTCAAATAAATATACCTTTGCCGAGGATATACCAATGGACGCAGTAGTACGTCTTAAAGAGCTTTCCTATAATCTGCCCGGCATGGATATTATAGAGGATGCAATAAGAGTGTACGGCTCGGGAGATATCGCACCGCATCTTGTAGGTACGGTAGGTGCCATAAATAAAGAGGAATATGACGAACTCAAGGAATACGGTTATGCTTTGAATGATGTACTGGGAAAAAGCGGCATTGAAAAGGCAATGGAGGAGGAGCTCCGAGGTGAAAGCGGCACAAGAACGATAGAGCTTTTAAACGGTGCAGTCGTTTCCGATACCGTGACACAAGAGGCTGTGCCGGGAAATACCGTAAAGCTTACCTATGACCTTGATTATCAGCAGAAGGTGCAGGATATCCTTGAAAATCATATAGAATGGCTGCAAAATCAGACGGACGAGGAAAAAGCAAAGGGCACGGGTGCAAATGCAGGTGCAATTGTTGTAACGGACGTGGAAACGGGTGCGATACTCGCAATGGCTACTGCGCCGACCTATGATATGAATGATTATATTGAAAATTATGCTGCGGTCGCAAACGGAGAAAATTCGCCGCTTATAAACCGTGCAACGTCCGGACTTTATCGCCCCGGCTCTACCTTTAAAACGGTGACCGCAACTGCGGCTTTAAACCGTGGTATCATAGACAACCGTTCCACCGTTACCTGCAATAAGGTGTACGATTACTGGGAGGATTATAAACCGGAATGTACCGGCTGGCACGGCAGGATAAACGTAATTACCGCAATAGAAAAATCCTGCAATATCTTTTTCTATGAAGTAGGCAGACTTACGGGCATAGACCGTCTTTCGGCATATGCGGAATATTACGGCTTCGGACAGAATACGGGCATTGAAACGGGAGATTATGCAGGATATTTTGCCTGTCCCGATACGTTTACTCAGCGCCGTCTTGAATGGCAGGCAGGTCTTGTTGTACAGGCGGCTATCGGTCAGTCGGAGACATATGTTACTCCGCTCCAGATGGCGATGCAGGCGTCCGCAATTGCAAATCACGGTATCCGTTACAAGCCGTATGTTGTGGACGGTGTTTACACATATAATATGGAGTCACTTGTAAAAAAGACCGAGCCTGTTGTTGCGGCTCAGATACCTGATGAAACGGGCTATACCTTTGATGCGATAATTCAGGGAATGAAGCAGGCAGGTGCGTTTCTGCCTTATTCATATCCCGAGATAGAGGATTATTATACAAATTATCTTCTTTCCGATCTGCCTTATGAAACGGCGATAAAGACGGGTACTCCGCAGATGACATCAAAAGAGGATACCGGTTCTTCTTTTATAGGATTTTACCCTGCCGATGATCCCGAAATAGCGTTTTCGGGATTTGTTGAACACGGCGAGTATTCAAAGTTTATGATACGTCAGCTTATAGATGCATATTATGACAAGGACTACAAGGTGGCGTCCATGTCCGAGCCGAATCTTCCCGTGACCGAGGAACAGCTTGCCGGAATTGAGCCTGTCTCCGGACAAAACAGTATAGAGCAGGATAACACGGCACAGAATAATGCAGTGCGAGAAAATACGGTAAGTGAAACGTCTGCCGATGCCGAGGCTGAAAATGAAGCGGTAGAGCAGGCGGTTATGGTGGATCAAGGCGCTTTTGAATAAGCAAAAATTAAAGCAATGTTCAAATACAGGATACAAAATATCCCGGACGGTACGGCGTAAAAAGCCATGCTGTTTCGGGATATTATCAATTTTGTAAGGTGTGCACAAAAAAAGCAAAAAGAAAAATGCTTATTTCACAAAAATGTGCAGGATATATAAGAAATACTTTGACAATCGGCAAAAATGTGGTACAATATATATTAGCTATTAATTGCAAAATTGAAGGAGTATCGCTTATGTTTGCGAAACCTCTGAAAGGAGATTTATATGTCTAAAATCATTGCTATAACTTCGGGTAAGGGCGGTACCGGAAAATCCTCTATCTGCGCTGAGCTTGGATTTGCACTTGCAAAACAGGGACACAGAACTCTTATCATTGAATTGGACTTCGGACTCAGATGCCTTGATATCATGCTCGGCGTCAAGGACGATATAAAGCATGACCTCGGTTCGGTATTAAAGGGCGAATGTGATATCTATAAAGCAACCACGCAGGTAAAGCTTGCTTCAAATTTAAGCATAGTATGTGCTCCGGAAGACCCGTTCGCAAAGGTGGATGCCGATACTATCAAGAATATTTGTACAGAAATGAGAAAATATTATGAGTACATAATCGTAGATACCTCTGCAGGTACAAATGAAAGTGTTTTTGATGTTGTTGAGCAGTCCGACCTTATTCTTATAAATACAACTCCCGACCCTGTATGTGTTCGTGACGCAAGAGCTATGTCGGACGAATTTTATAAGAGAGGCAATAAGAAACAGCGCCTTATCATAAATAAGGTAGACCCCGAAATATTCAAGGCGGATCTTGTTGCCGACCTTGATGAGATCATAGATACCGTAGGCGTTCAGCTTATCGGCGTTATCCCGAATGACGACAGCATCGTTATTTCCACCGGCAAGGGTATTCCTCTGCCTTCAAATTCAAATGCGTTCAAGGCCTTTGACGCTATTTCAAGACGTATCAAGGGCGAGGACGTTCCTCTCAGCTTCAAGATGCTTTTACAGTAAGGATTATTAAATCGAAAGGGATGATTGTGATGAATATTGCCTTGATAGCACATGACTCAAAAAAAGAACTTCTCGTACAATTTTGCATTGCTTATTGCGGTATACTTTCTAAACATAATTTATGTGCTACGGGCACTACGGGAAAGCTTGTTGCTCAGGCAACGGGACTTAATATACAGCGTTATCTGAGCGGTTCGCAGGGCGGAGATCAGCAGATATGCGCACGTATTTCCTGTAATGAAATAGACCTGCTCCTTTTCTTCAGAGATCCGATCACACCTAAGCCGCATGAGCCTAATGAGATGAATCTTTTGAGATTGTGTGATGTGCATAATATTCCGGTAGCTACGAATATTGCTACTGCCGAGGCTCTTATCCACGCTCTTGAAAGAGGCGATCTCGACTGGCGTCAGATAATTAATCCGAACGGCTGAGCCGGGCATGGCGGTATTTTGTCATATTTTTGGTATGGCAGACTTGTTAAATTGTTAAATTGCACTTGACAAAAAGCGGCTTTTGTGGTATCATATATATGATATGTGCGGCGGCTTTGCAGGGGAGTTTGCCCCCTGTCGATTTTGCTTATACAGTCGTTCCTTGTGTATTCAAGGGACGTTTTTGTTTTTATCAAGGCTTGAACATTTGGATAATGACGGGGCAAGTCCATTAAAATATATGCAAAGCCACACTTTAAAAACACAGGAGAGGAAGAATCAAGATGGAAGTTATCACGAAAAGACCAAAGGGTACTCAGGACGTTAAGCCTTCGGAGGTCTGCAAATGGCATACGGTCGAAAAGATAACAGCCGAAACTGCGGCATGCTTCGGATTTAAGGAGATACGCTTCCCTACATTTGAAAATACGGCGCTTTTTAAAAGAAGTGTCGGCGATGCGACCGATGTTGTGCAGAAGGAAATGTATTCCGTAAGCGCAAAAAGTCCGGCAAACGGAAAAGACCCCGACGATTTTACACTTCGTCCGGAGGGTACGGCAGGCGCAGCAAGAGCGGTTATTGAAAACGGTCTGCTGAATGAGGCTATGCCGCAGAAGGTGTTTTATAATATTTCCTGTTTCCGTCACGAAAAGCCGCAGGCGGGCAGGCTTCGTGAGTTCCACCAGTTCGGTGCGGAAATGTACGGAAGTGCGTCACCTGCCGCAGACGCCGATATGATCATTATGGTTAAGACCTTGCTTGAAAGGCTTGGAATTTCCGATATTGAGCTTAATATAAATTCCATCGGCTGTCCCGTGTGCAGAGCGGAATATCACAAGGCGCTCAAGGCATACTTTGAAGCAAGAAAGGACGAGCTTTGCGGCACCTGTCTGGAAAGACTTGAAAAAAATCCTATGCGTATACTTGACTGCAAAAGCCCGATATGTCAGGATATTGCAAAGGACGCTCCCGTTATTATAGATTATCTTTGTGATGAATGTAAGGAGCACTTTGAGAAGCTTAAAAAGCTGCTTGACCTTATGAAAATCGAATATACGGTAAATCCTAAGATAGTAAGAGGTCTTGATTATTATACAAAGACGGTGTTTGAGTTTGTTTCTACTCATATTGGTGCGCAGGGGACTATCTGCGGCGGCGGAAGATATGACGGCCTGCTTGAACAGCTTGGCGCAGAACCCACTCCGGCGCTTGGCTTTGCAATGGGGCTGGAAAGACTTATCATGACAATGGAGGCGCAGGGCTGTGAGTTTATGCAGGACGAAAAATGCAGCCTGTATATCGCAGCTATGGACGAGGCGGCTATGGAAAAAGCCGTGGTTATGACAAAGGCACTGCGTGACGAAGGATATTGGGCGGAATATGACCTTGCAGGCAGAGGTCTTAAGGCGCAGATGAAATATGCAAATAAAATAGGTGCAGAATTTGTTATAGTGCTTGGCGGAAATGAACTGGAAAGCGGTATGGCTAAGCTGAAAAACATGGCAACGGGCGAGCAGACAGATATTTCTCTCGGTGATAAATTTGTTGATGTATTTGCAAATATCCATACGGCAAATATGTTTGCAGAGGCTTGATATAACTTAGGCAAGATGCCCCGCCTCTAAGGCGGCAGGTTCCATATTCAGTTTCAGTTGGGGTTCAATCCCCAACTGAAACTTCATAGCAGCTTCGCTGCGGCTTGCCACGTTGAATGACGGGGCAAGCCTCTTATTGAATCGAAATTTGAAAGGAAGTAATATAAAATGGCAGATAGTATGGAGGGCCTTAAGCGCACACATTACTGCGGTGAGGTGCTCACGCCGGGTGAAACTGTAACGGTAGGCGGATTTGTTGATACCGTGCGTGATAAGGGCGGCATTATTTTTATTGTGCTTCGGGACAGAACAGGTGTTGTTCAGCTTACATTCAACGAAACTACGGATAAGGCGGTTTTTGAAAAGGCAGCGTCCTGTCATTCGGAATATGTTCTTATGGCAAAAGGTGAAGTCCGTGAGCGTGAGAGTATTAATGAAAAGATCGCTACGGGAAGAGTTGAGATATTTGTTGACGACCTCCGTATCCTTGCAAAGGCACAGACACCTCCGTTTGAGATCGTGGATAATACAAACACAAATGAGGAGCTTCGTCTGAAATACCGCTATCTTGACCTGCGCCGCAAAAAGCTCCAGGATAATATTATAAAGAGAAGCAAGATCGCAAAGGTTGCAAGAGATTATTTTGCGGAAAACGGATTTATTGAAATTGAAACTCCTATGATGATAAAATCCACTCCTGAGGGCGCAAGAGATTATCTTGTTCCGTCAAGAGTTCATCCCGGCAAGTTTTACGCTCTGCCGCAGTCACCGCAGATATATAAACAGCTTACAATGGTTGCAGGATTTGACAGATATATTCAGCTTGCAAGATGCTTTCGTGATGAAGATCTCCGTGCGGACAGACAGCCCGAATTTACACAGATAGACCTTGAAATGTCATTTGTTGATGTGGACGATATCATGGAGATCACAGAGGGTTTTATCAAACGTGAGTTTAAGGAGGTTATGGGTATTGACATTCCCACTCCGCTGCCAAGACTTAAATATACAGATGCCATAAATCGTTATGGTTCGGATAAGCCTGATACAAGATTTGGCATGGAAATAACCGATATATCCGATGTTGTAAAGAGCTGTGGATTTGGAGTGTTCACGTCCGCAATTGAATCGGGCGGCTCGGTAAGAGCAATCACAGCAAAAAATGCAGCTGCGGTTCTTACAAGAAAAGAAATAGACAAGCTTACCGAATATGTAAAGGGCATAGGCGCAAAGGGTCTTGCGTATGTGCGCTGGATAGATGACGTACCGTCCTGCTCATTCGGCAAATTTATGGCTGAGGGCGAGCTTGAGGCTGTACTTAACGCCGCAGGTGCGGAAAAGGGGGATGTTGTTCTTATCGTTGCGGATAAGACAAGCACCGTTCTTTCTTCGCTCGGAGCACTTCGCCTTAAGGTTGCAAAGCAGCTTGACATTATCCCTGAGGGACAGTTTAATTTTCTCTGGATAACGGAGTTCCCGTTCTTTGAATGGAATGAGGAAACACAGCATTGGGACGCAATGCACCATCCGTTTACAATGCCTATGGACGAGTGCCTGCAGTATCTTGACAGTGCGCCGGAAAAGGTGTATGCAAAGGCATATGACCTTGTGCTGAACGGAACAGAGCTTTCAAGCGGTTCTATCCGTATTACCGATTATGAGCTTCAGCAGAAGATGTTTGAGTCACTCGGACTTACAGACGAGGAAATCGAAGTTAAGTTTGGTTTCCTTGTTGACGCATATAAATACGGCGCACCTCCGCACGGCGGTATGGGCATAGGTCTTGACAGACTTGCTATGATAATGTGCGGTGCGGACAGTCTGCGTGACGTTACGGCGTTTCCGAAGGTGCAGAACGCAAGCGAGCTTATGTCTTCCTGCCCTGCGGCTGTTGATAAGGAAAGTCTTGATATCCTTGGCATTGAAGTCACAAAAACAGAAGAATAAAAACAACACGCTGCCGTATGAATGTACGGCAGCGTGTTTGCGTTTTATTATTTAAAATATTTTACATTTGCGGTAAGCTTGGCAAGCATTTCAAGACGTGCCAAGTCCTTGTACTCGGGCTTTATCATATAGTATACAAAATTCTCCAGAACATTTATGTCCGGTAAGGTGCGCCCTTCGATCTTGAACTGATTAAATCCCATGGGAAGATATTTTTCATATATCGCCTCGGGACTTATATGTGTTGAAAACCCGGTAGTTTTATAAAGCGGCAGGCGCATTGACAGACATTTGAATTCATTTGCCTGAAAAGGTTTTGTCAGTGCGGACGGACTGTGCAGATATTCGTTAAATCGTATCTGTTCAGCACCTATTGAGCTGTAATGCTCACCCCTGCGCTTGCAGTTCGGTTCGCAGCAGGCGTTTATAAGCAGCTCGCATTTTTCCTTGTGAGGAAGCTTTTCCAGAAATTCAAAGTCGTTGTTGTAATTATAATCAAGGACTACAAGATTGTAGTCCTTTTCCAGTTCTGCGCAAAGCTGTTCCGTATCACGTATTTGTTTGCAGGTGGAGGAGGTTATTTTGTACTTTGGATAATTTTTGCGTATATATTCCTCCAATATTGGAGAATTTACGATGACTTCATTCAGACCATTGTGTCCCGCACGCAGAAGCATATTGCAGAATTGGTCACTCAGGTGCTCTTTTTGTATAAGAGGATTGGTAAAGGTGTAGCGGCAGGGTATGCCCTTGCTGTTGTAGAAATTCAGCACTTCCTTTACGGTGCGTTCGTCACAGGTGCCCAGAGCAGCTCTTCCGCCGTTCCATAACGCAGGCGGAAAAGCGCCGTAAACAGACGCAATGCGCACTCCGTCACGAAACCATTCTTTGTTCTTTTCAAGAGTTGAAAGAAGCACCATATTAAGTCTGAAGTGCTTTAAAAAATCGGGGATATGAAAATTAACGTCCATAAGCGATTACTACCTTAAATTACATAAAATGTCTTACTTTATCGGTAAGCCATTCCAACATTCTAAGACGTGCAAAGCGCTGGTGTTCGGGCTTTATCATATAATAAACATAATTTTCAAGAATGGTAACGTCCTGACCGCTTCTGCCCTCAATCTTAAACTGGTTATATCCCATCGGAACATATTTGTTGTAAAGAGCCTCGGGTCTTATGTTTGTTGGATATTGGAAATGCTCATAAAGAGTTTTCTTCTGATATTCACATTCAAACGGAATTTCGTGGAATTTGGTGACGCCCGGTGCAGTCAGTGATTTTTCGTAATCGATTTGCTGCTGACCGATCGCACGGTAATGTTCACCTCTGCGCGGGCAGTTGGGTATACAGCAGGCGTTTATGAGCAGTTCGCATTTGTCCTTGCGCTTTATGCTTTCAAGAAATTCAAAGTTATTGTTCCAGTTGTAGTCAAGAACGACAAGCTTATAATCCTTTTCAAGCTCTGCATTTACAGCGTCTGCATCACGTATCTCCTTGCAGGTGGATGATGTGAATTTAAGCTGTGGATAATTTTCACGTATATATTCTTCAAGTATGGGTGAATTGATGATAACTTCATTAAGTCCGGAGCCGTTGCTTGCGGCACGAAGCATACGATTGCAGTAGCTGTTGCCGAGGTGCTCTTTCTGTATAAGAGGATTTGTAAAGGTAAATCTTACGGGAATACCTCTTTCGTTATAATTGTCGATATACATATGCATGGTTTTATCGTCTGTCTGTTTACCGCCGTAAAAACGTCCGCCATTCCACATTGCTCCGGGGAAACAGCCGTAAACCGAACCTATTTTGACACCGTCATAAAAATACTCGGGGTGCTGTTTCATGGTTTCTTCAAGAACACAGTGCAGTCTGTAGTGAAAAACTATGTCCGGAAGATGAAAATAAACATTCATTAAAAACTCTCCAAACCTTTATAACTTAGACAAGATGTCCCTCGCCTCTAAGGCGGCAGGTTCCATATTCAGGTTCAGTTGGGGTTCGATCCCCAACTGAACCTTCATCGCAGCTTCGCTGCGGCTTGCTGCATTAAATGACGGGGCAAGTCCCTTATTGAAATAATACCGTACAAAAACTGCGCCGAATATGCAGAACCTTGTACGGGTACTGCCTTTATTATTTTATCTGCATCTGAATACCGCTTACGGAAAGGTATACTTCATCTGCGATATTTGCAATTCTCTGATTTACCGAGCAGAGGATATCTCTGAATATCTGCTGTGCGGAATGAGGCGGAACAACGGAAAAGCCTGTTTCAAGAGTGATTATGATGAGGTCGGCATTTACGTTCTGTGCTTTCTGCATCATATCCGACACATCCTGAATTACCTGCTTTTTTACTGCCTTTGCCTTTTCTTCGGAAATGATATCCGTGTCGGAAGTCATTCCGAGAAGTGCAAGAGTGTATTCCGGAAGACCGTCAAAGATAAAGAAATTGTGATCGTTGCTTATGATGTCGGCAGGAGTGCCGTCATATCGGATAACGTCCCACTTTACGCCGTTCTGCTCGTTTGTGATCTCCATACGCTTTCTGAGGTCTTCTTCCATATCATCATTGGATGTAATATATGCAACGTCACGGCAATGAGCAAAGTAACGTATAGCCCATCTTGCCTTACCGCTGTTTGCACCGCCGGTAATTAAGTATGTTCTTGCCATAATAAGTCACTCCTTCTGATATTTATTTCATTTACATTATGTATAATGATGGGACAAGCCCCTTATTGAAGTTTATACATAATTATTATAACACATTTATTTAAATTTGTACAGTATTTTTTAAAATTTTAATGTGATTATTCAAAATAACCATAGTTTTTTGTGACGTGCCAAAATAATTTGTCTGATATATTGAATATGAAAAAATTTTCTTGTATTTTTTTCGCAAAGTGCTATAATAACTAAAGCATATTCACATTAAAGCCTAACACGCATCTTTTTGGCAAATTCCGTCAATTTTTTAGTTAAAAATGTTTGAAATACGACAGTATGTTGCACATTTTCGCCTTGAATTTGACGAAATTATGCTCAAAAATCTGCATATTAGTTTTATGTGAATACGCTCTGAGGCAATAATTTTGGTGAGGTATAATGGAAATGACTTACGATAAGATGCATGCATATTCAATGAAGATGAAAGCGCTTTCCGTTTTCAGAGGCGTGCTTGAAGTTGCTGCCGTAAAAAAATTTGCACTTCTTTTGGAAGAACCGACTCCCGACAGATACGGAAGCTTTGTGAATGAGCTTTATAAAAGCGGAGATAACCTTACGGAAATGCTGCTTGAGGCGGTAACGGAGGACGAAAATTCCTTTATGCTGCGTATTGCAGCGTGTGAGGAAGTGCCGCCGTGTATTGAGGCTGCGGCAAAGGCTGAGCTTGCGGAATTGCAGGAGATATCATGCATTACGAGCGATGAGGTGAGGTCTGCACTCGGTGAAGATGCTGCTTATGCCGCATCGGACTGGAATGTGAGCGAGGTCGATTTTTATGCCGCTTATACCGAAAGGATGTCCGGTCTTGCAACAAAGGGCTTTGGAATATTCGCAAAATACCATACCTTTGTTTTAAAGGACGGCAGACTTGTTCCTATAAAAAATCCCGATCCGCAAAGACTTTCACAACTTACGGGTTATGAGCTTGAAAGGAGCAAGGTCATAAATAATACACTTGCGCTTTTAAACGGAAAGCCTGCGGCAAATGTTCTGCTTTACGGCGATGCGGGCACGGGCAAGTCCTCAACGGTAAAGGCTGTTGTAAATGAATATAAGGATATGGGATTGCGGCTTATAGAGCTTAGTAAGGCACAGCTTGCGGAGCTGCCTGCGGTCATAGAGAAAATTGCAAAAAATCCGCTTAAATTTATAATATTTGTCGATGACGTGTCCTTTAATTCGGACGACGACAATTTCAGTGCATTAAAGGCTATGCTGGAAGGTTCTGTTTCTGCCAAAACTCCCAATCTTGCGGTCTATGCGACAAGCAACCGCCGCCATCTTGTAAAGGAGAGGTTTTCCGATCGTGACGGTGACGATATCCATGCAGGAGATACAAGAGAGGAGCTTATTTCTCTTTCCGAGAGATTTGGACTTAAAGTGGCGTTCTTAAAGCCGGATAAGGATACATATCTTGATATCGTAGCTGCTCTTGCCAAGGAGTACGGCATTGAAGTGAATGATGAGCTTTTGAGCCGTGCAGAGGCATTTGCACTCAGAAGAAACGGCAGAAGCGGACGTACGGCAAAACATTTTATAGAATCAATATGCGCTTCGATGTAGGCGCTTTATATAGATAAGGGTACCCTGTGGTATTCGCAATTTATGGAATTAAGGAGGAAATGTCCGTACAGGGCATGAGAATTTTATTATGAAGGACAAGATAAAGTCGCTGAGCATCGCAATTGCACTGGTGCTTTGCGTTGGAATAACCGCTTGTGAAAACAGCAATACGGAAAATGCTCCATATAACTTAGGCAAGATGTCCCCCGCCTCTAAGGCGGTGGGTTCCATATTCAGTTTCAGTTGGGGTTCAATCCGCAACTGAAACTTCATCGCAGCTTCGCTGCGGCTTGCCGCATTGAATGACGGGGCAAGCCCCTTATTGAACGGAAGCTATTCGTTGCTTGACGGAACTATGTAAATGCAAGCGCAGAGCTGTGTGTCAAAAATGATACATGGGTCTGCGCAGCTTTTTTATGCGGAATATGTTTTTTCTATTGAAATAAGGAAAAAAATATAGTATAATTATAATAATAAGTATTTTGGAAAAGAGGTTGCTGTATATATGAATAAAATAAAGGTTACTATCTGCGGCAGAGAATATTCACTTAAAAGTGAGGAGCAGCCTGCTTATTATATCGCACTTGCAAAAAAGGTAGAGGATACCATAAATCAGATGCTCGCACAGTCAAGCGGACTTAATATACAGTCGGCTGCGGTGCTTGCGGCACTGGCTGCTTTTGATGACGCACATAAAGCCGATGAAAGTATTGACAATATCCGCACACAGGTAAAGGAATATGTAAATGACGCAGGAAAGGCAAGAGCAGAGCGTGATGAAGCATATAAAGAGGTCGAAAAGCTGAAGCTTAAAATTTCCGAGCTGGAAAATGAGCTTAGCATTGCAAGAATGAAAAAGGATATCGACACCTGCCTTACGGGTAAAAATAATCCTTCCGATACGGATAACCGCAAGTAAATACCGATTGGTGAAACGGAGTTGTTTTATGGATAAATGTTCCGGAAACGGTATTGAGATACTTGCGCCCGCAGGGAGCATGGAAAGTATCTATGCTGCGGTGAGATGCGGAGCGGATGCCGTTTATGTCGGCGGAGAACGCTTTTCCGCAAGAGCCAATGCCGTTAATTTTACTTTTGCCGAGCTCGAACAGGCGGTGGATTACTGCCATCTTCATAATGTAAAGGTATATCAGGCGATAAATACGCTTGTTTTTGATAATGAACTTGAGGAGCTTTTAAAAGCGGCAAAGCGTTCGGCACAAATCGGCACGGACGCTTTTATTGTGCAGGATATAGGTGCGGCGGCGGTTATAAGAGAAGCGCTCCCCGATATAAAGCTTAACGCCTCTACACAAATGACTGTCCATACGAAGCAGGGCGCACTTCTTGCTAAGGAGTGCGGATTTTCAAGAGTGGTACTTTCAAGGGAGCTTTCTCTTGAGCAGATAGCCGGGATATGCACTGCCGATATTGAAGCAGAAGTATTTGTACACGGTGCGCTTTGTATGTCGGTATCGGGACAATGCTATATGAGTGCGATGATAGGCTCACGAAGCGCTGACAGAGGTCTTTGCGCACAGGCGTGCAGGCTTCCGTTTTCCGCAGTGCCGGGAAAGGAAAGGTATGACCTGTCATTGAAAGACCTGTCTTATATAAGGCATATTGATGAATTGAAAAAAGCCGGAGTATGCTCTCTCAAAATAGAAGGAAGAATGAAAAGAGCGGAATATGTCGCTGCTGCGGTGTCGGCTTGCAGGGCGGCGGTACGAGGCGAAGAGCCTGATATGGAAAGACTGCGTGCGGTGTTTTCAAGAAGCGGCTTTACCGACGGGTATCTCGCCGGAAAGCTTGGGACGGATATGTTCGGTATACGTCAAAAGGAGGATGTGGTTTCCGCACAGAGCGTTCTTCCCGAATTAAGAGAGCTTTTTCGGAAGGAAGCAAAATCGGCAAAGGCGGATTTTCATGCGGTGATAAAGGAAAATATGCCTGCAAGCCTTACAATGACTGCGGACGGGTTTTCTGTTGACGTCGAGGGAGATGTGCCGCAAAGAGCAATAAACCGTCCTACCGATATACCGGCACTTGAAAAGCAGCTTGCAAAGCTTGGCGATACGCCTTATGAGCTTGGAAATGTAACTGCCGAGCTTGACGAAAAAACTGTTATCACCGTATCACAGATAAATTCCATGCGCAGAGATGCCGTGCAAAAGCTTGATAAGGTGAGAATTGCCGCCAAAAGACACGGGCATACCGTCTGCGGTGTTGATCTGAATTTCATAAAAACGCTTAATATAAAGCATAAGGAGTTTCGTGCGGAAATTTCCCGTACAGAACAGCTTGACGGCATACCCGATGATGTGCGTTATATTATCCTTTCTCTTGAGCAGGTTATGAAAAATTCCGAAAAATGCAAAAAATATTCCGACAGACTGATAGTTTCTCTGCCAAGATTTACGGCAGACGAAAGAGTTCTTGAATCTAAGCTTGAAAAAATAAGGTCCGATTTTAACAAGATATTATGTACGAATTTGTCGCATATCCGAACGGGAAATAATATGGGATTTGAAATGCACGGCGGTTTCGGACTTAACGTGACAAATTCCGTCACGATAAGACGTCTGGCTGAAATGGGGCTTAAAGACTGTACCGCTTCCTTTGAAATGAAGCTTGCACAGATAAACTGCCTTGGTGATTATCTTCCATACGGAATAATTGCTTACGGCAGACTGCCGCTTATGCTGACAAGAAACTGTCCGATAAAACAAGCGGTCGGCTCTTGCGCAAAATGCACGGGCTTTCTGGAGGACAGAACGGGAAGATGCTTTCCGGTGCGCTGTGACGGTGTTTCCTGCGAAATTCTCAACAGCGAAATTTTATCTCTCTCGGACAGGCTGAATGAAGCGAACGTTTCATTTGTACAGCTTAATTTTTATGATGAGAGTGCAGAAGATATACAGCGTATTTTTGACTGTTTCCGAAAAGGCGAAAAGCTTGATATAAAAGAAATGACAAGAGGACTTTATTACAGAGGAGTTATATGATGAAAACCGAAAGAAATTATCCTTGGGCAGTGGTCAGCAAAAAAGCCGAGGCTTCTATAAAAAAAGGACATCCATGGGTGTATGATACTGAAATAAAAAGCGTTGACGGAAATTGGACAAATGGCTGTCTTACCGATGTACGCTCGGAAAAGGGCGCATATCTTGGCACGGGATTTGTCAGTGAGAAAAGCAAAATACGCATAAGAATACTTTCAGGAAATGCCAATGATAAATTTGACGAAGCGTTCTGGAACCGTAGATTAAGATATGCCATAGATTACAGAAAAACCGTTATGGGAGATGATTTTTCCGCTTGCAGGCTTGTTTTCGGCGAGGCGGACGGTTTGCCCGGCGTTACCGTCGACAGATATGAAAATCTGCTTTCGGTGCAGATCCTTTCCTATGGCATGGATAAGATAAAGGATATGCTTTACCGTCAGCTCGTACAGATACTTGAGGAGAATGGCGTTAGGATAGATGGTATCTATGAAAGAAACGATGCTGCGATAAGAGAGCTGGAGGGCCTTGAGGTCTGTAAGGGCTGGTATGAAAGCGATTTTATATCTGCGGCGGATTCCGCAATAACAGAAATATGCGAAAATGGCGTGAAATATGAGGTAGACGTTGAAAACGGTCAGAAAACGGGATTTTTCCTCGACCAGAAATATAACCGTCTTGCGGCGGCAAAGATCGCAAAGGGCAAAAGGGTTCTTGACTGCTTTACGCATACAGGTTCGTTTGCGCTTAATGCGGCAATGGGCGGTGCGGCTCATGTTACGGCGGTCGATATTTCGAAGGCGGCAGTCGCAATGGCGGAGGAAAATGCAAAGCGGAACGGCTTGCAGGACAGAATGGATTTTGTGTGTGCAAATGTGTTTGACCTGCTGCCGACTCTTAAAGGCGAATATGATATGATAATTCTCGATCCGCCGGCGTTTACGAAAAGCAGACGCACCATATCCGATGCGGAAAGAGGATATAAGGAAATAAACTACCGTGCAATGAAGCTTTTGCCGAGGGGCGGATATCTTGCGACTTGCTCCTGTTCGCATTTTATGGATAATGAGCTTTTTGTCAAGATGCTTATGTCTGCTGCGGCAGATGCAGACGTGTCGTTAAAGCTTATAGAGGCAAGACAGCAGTCGCCCGATCACCCGATACTGCTTAATGTTCCCGAAACGGATTATCTGAAATTTTATCTGTTTCAAGTGGTTTGATGTTACAGGCAACACCTCAAAGCTTTGTGCAGTATTGCCTGTATAATGACGGGGCAAGCCCCTTATTGAATAAAAATTTTGCAAAACCCCTTGACAAATCACGGGGGATATGATACAATGTTGAAGTTGTTAAGCAACGGCTATCGTGTTCTAAAGACAGCAGGTGGCTTTCGGGCGGAATTTCCCGATGTCAGACCGTAAATCCTGCCGAGGAAAAGATGGTGAGTATAAATATGTACTTGCGCCTTTTCCGAACGGAAAAGGTTTTCTTTTTTATGGATCCGTTAGCAAAAAAGCAGAGCGTATGCTTTGTTTTATTGAATTATCGGAGGTGAATTTATTTATGCCAAGCGCAAAGGTACTTGAATCCAAGAAAGCAAGGGTTGAGGCTCTTTCAGAAATGCTCAAGGGTGCAACAGCGGGTGTTATCGTTGACTATAAGGGTATCACCGTTGAAGAGGACACCAAGCTCAGAAAGGAGCTCAGAGAAGCAGGCGTTAACTACTTTGTTGAAAAGAACTCCATGCTTCGTTTTGCAGTAAAGAACGTAGGACTTGACGGTCTTGCAGACGTTCTTGAGGGAACAACGGCTATCGCTATCACAGACGGTGATGAAACTGCTCCGGCACGTATCCTCGGTAAATTTGCAGAGGATGCAAAGGACAAGTTCAATCTCAAGGCAGGCTTCATTGGTCAGGATATTTATGATCAGCAGGGCGTTGTTGCTCTTTCCAAGATTCCGTCCAAGGAAACACTTCTTGCACAGCTTCTTGGTTCTCTCCAGGCTCCCATGCAGAACCTCGCAGCTACACTTCAGGCTCTCGTGGACAAGAAGAAGGAAGAAGAGGTTGCATAATTGCAATCGTAATTTACGTGCGGCTTGATAAGAAATGCCGCAAAAACTGAATTTAAAAAATATAATTAAAAAGGAGATTATTATCATGGCATCTGAGAAAATTACAAATATTCTTGATTTAATTGACGCTCTTTCCATTATTGAGCTTTCCGAACTCGTTGAAGGCATTCAGGAAAAGTACGGTGTATCCGCAGTTGTAGCTGCTGCTCCTGCTGCAGGCGGTGCTGCTCCTGCTGCTGCTGAGAAGACAGAATTTGACGTTGTTCTTGCTTCTTTCGGTGACAAGAAGATGGACGTTATCAAGGCTGTTAAGGATATCACAGGCCTTTCCCTTAAGGAAGCTAAGGAGCTTGTTGAAGCTGCTCCTAAGGCTATCAAGGAAGGCGCTGCTAAGGCTGACGCTGAAGAGATCAAGACAAAGCTTGAAGCTGCAGGCGCAACTGTTGAACTTAAGTAAGTTTGATACAAAATTAACAAAAAACTGCCGTATCATATGACACGGCAGTTTTTTGTTCATACAAGCAAAAATAAAAAAATCTGCCGCACTCAAAAGTACGGCAGACCTCAATACCAATATTGATTTTCAGGTTAAAATTACTTAACCTTCTTAGCAACTACTGCAGCTGCTGCGAGTGCAACAGGGATAACTGCGAGAGCGATAGGAGCGTTACCTGTATCAGGGTTGGAAACCTCGGGAGCGTCAACTACAGGCTCTTCGTCAAGTACGGGTTCTTCGTCAACTACAGGCTCTTCGTCAACTACAGGCTCTTCGTCGATTACTTCTTCATCAATGATTTCGTCATCCTCTGTTTCTGTGCCTGCAGCAGAAACTGTAAGTCCGAGCATAGCAATTGCCATTGTGGAAGCTGCGATTGCAGCAAGAATTTTCTTCATTTTCATTGTTGTTTCCTCCATTTTAAAGTATAGTTATAATCATACTGACTATGTTGTTATTATAACACAGTCTTAATGAAAATCAAAGTATTATTATGACGGATTTTTAATTTTTTTCAAACTTGTTTTTGCACATTATCACCAAATACAATGATATTTTTCATTTAAAAGTTAAAATTTAGTTACAATGATTGTTAAAAAATGCTCAAATTGGGTGCCGATAATGACGGCATTTCGTCATTTGTATTGCTGTCTATACTATATTTCCCTTTTAAAAAGTATATTATACATTAAAAATATCCTTTTTTAACTCTTGACAAATTTAATATTATGTCGTATAATACTTTTTATGTGTATTTTAATATGGTGGTTTGTATGTGCATTTTTAACATTTGCTGCAAAATATTTTAATCTACTATGCTTGCTTTTACTTTTGGTTATAACTTAGGCAAGATGTCCCCCGCCTCTAAGGCGGCGGGTTCCATATTCAGTTGCAGTTAGGCTTCAATCCCCAACTGCAACTTCATCGCAGCTTCGCTGCGGCTTGCCACGTTGAATGACGGGAGCAAGCCCCCTTATTGAATGACGGTGCATGTCCCTTATTGAAATCATATTTTACATTTTTAACATCAAATCCTGCTCGAAATTGTGCAAGTTTCCAAAAATAGTTTTTTTGTATTAAAACTGTTGACGAACGGCAGGCTATGCGTTATAATATTATTGATGTTAGAATTCGTATAATTCTATTGACTATGTTTAACATCCGTTTTGTTGTCTCCTTTCTTTTGTTCTACACATATTTTTTTCTCTTTTTTTATTTTTGCAGGACTTGCGGTCCTGCATTTTTTTTGCTCAAAAATTGACAAGCAGAGGT
>CASFZT010000012.1 GCA_949299215.1 uncultured Ruminococcus sp. | reverse complement strand
TCTACAAGAGCATATAACAGATGTAAGATCTGCGGCAGACCTCATGCATATATCAGAAAATTCGGCATTTGCCGTATCTGCTTCAGAGAATTGGCTCATAAGGGTCAGATTCCCGGCGTTAAAAAGGCAAGCTGGTAAGCTTCGGATATCGTCGGAACTTTTAGACGGGGAATTCTGCCCCGAAGTATTATAAGGAGGTAAACCAGCTATGCAAATTACAGATACAATTGCAGATTTTCTTACAAGAATCCGTAACGCAAATTCTGCAAAGCATCCAACAGTTGATGTACCTGCTTCCAACATGAAGAAGTCTATAGCTCAGATTCTTGTTGATGAGGGCTATATCAAAGGCTATCAGATCATAGACGACGGCAAGCAGGGTATTATCAGAATCACCCTTAAATACGGTGAAAACAAATCACAGGTTATTACAGGACTCCGCAGAGTTTCCAAGCCCGGTCTTCGTATCTATTCCAGCTGCGAGGATATGCCTAAGGTAATGAAGGGACTCGGTATCGCTATCGTTTCCACTTCAAAGGGCGTTATGACCGACAAGAAAGCAAGAGAGCTTAATGTCGGCGGCGAAGTTCTTGCATTTATTTGGTAAGGAGGAACACATATGTCAAGAATTGGTAAAAAGCCGGTCAGTGTTCCTGCAGGCGTTGATGTAACTATCGATGGCGCTACACTTACCGTAAAAGGACCTAAGGGTACACTTGCTGAAACATTCAACAAGGATATCATCATCAAGCAGGAAGGCAGCGAGATCATCGTTGAGCGTCCTTCCGAGGATAAGTTCCATAAGTCACTTCACGGTCTTACAAGAACTCTTATCCACAACATGATCGTTGGCGTTACAGAGGGTTACTCTAAGACTCTTGAAATTGAGGGTATCGGTTACCGTGCAGCTAAGCAGGGTACAAATGTTGTCCTCAACCTTGGTTACTCTCATCAGGTCATCGTTTCCGAAACAGGCGATATCAAGCTTGATGTTCCCAACCCCAACACAATCGTTGTAACGGGAATAGACAAGCAGAAGGTTGGCCAGTTTGCGGCAGAGCTCAGAGAGAAAAGACCTCCCGAGCCGTATAAGGGTAAGGGAATCCGTTATGCCGGTGAGCACATCATCCGCAAGGAAGGTAAAGCCGGTAAGGGCAAGAAGTAATTCACGGCTCTATTATCTACTAAAAGAAAATATCCTATTATTATATAGAGGAATGGGACAGCTTGAAACAGCAGCTACTATTCTTCGGTTAAAAAGGAGTGAAATCAATGGTTAAGCAGATCAACAGAAAAGCTAACAGAGCTAAAAGACAGATTCGTGTACGTTCCAAGATCAGCGGAACAGCTTCCTGTCCGAGACTTAACGTTTTCCGTTCGGCAAAGCACATCTATGCTCAGATCATTGACGACGTGGCAGGCGTAACGCTTGTATCTGCATCCTCACTTGAAAAGGGTTTTGAGGGCAGCGGCGGCAATAAGGAAGGCGCATTCAAGGTTGGCGAGATGATCGCAAAGAAAGCTCTTGAAAAGGGTATAAATGATGTTGTTTTTGATCGTGCAGGTTTCCTCTACCACGGTAGAGTTGCAGAACTTGCAGAAGGCGCAAGAAAGGGCGGACTGAACTTCTAAGGTTCTGTCATGTACAATAAAGGAGGTAATACTTTTGGCTAATGCTAAGATAGATGCTTCTGCACTCGAGCTTTCGGAAAAGGTCGTAGCAATTAACAGAGTATCAAAGACTGTTAAGGGCGGCCGTATCTTCAAGTTTGCTGCTCTCGTTGTAGTAGGCGACGGCAACGGAATTGTAGGTTTCGGTATGGGCAAGTCGGGCGAAGTTCCCGATGCTATCCGTAAGGGTATCGAAGATGCTAAGAAGAATTTGATAAAAATTTCCCTTAAGGGAACAACAATCCCCCACGAAGTTATCGGTGAATTCGGCGCAGGCAGAGTTCTTATGAAGCCCGCTGCTCCCGGTACAGGTGTTATCGCAGGCGGTCCTGTTCGTGCTGTAATCGAAATGGCAGGCATAAAGGACATCAGAACAAAGTCCCTGCGTTCAAACAATGCGTGCAACGTTGTAAGAGCTACAATAAGCGGTCTTGCAAGCTGCCGCAGCGCTAAGGAAGTTGCCGAAATCAGAGGCAAATCCGTTAAGGAAATCATTGGATAAGGAGGACGCTGACTATGGCACTTAAAATTAAGCTGGCAAAGAGCCTCAACGGCTGCAAGAAGCCGCAGATCGCAGTAGCTCATTCTCTCGGACTCCGTAAGGTTGGCGCTGTTACAATTCAGCCCGATAATGACGCTACAAAGGGAAAGATTAACAAAATCTCTCACCTCGTAGAAGTAATCGAAGCATAATTATTGCAAGGAGGTGCGAAAACCATGTTTATTCACGAATTATCCCCTGCACCCGGTTCCACAAAGGAAGTAAAGAGAATCGGCAGAGGTCACGGCTCAGGTCACGGTAAAACCGCAGGCAAGGGTCATAAAGGACAGAACGCTCGTTCGGGCGGCGGAGTAAGACCGGGATTTGAAGGCGGTCAGATGCCTCTCCAGAGACGTATTCCTAAGAGAGGTTTCAACAATATTTTCGCAGCAAAGCCTGTGGCTATTAATGTTGCAGATCTCGATGTTTTTACAGATGGTACAGTTGTTGATACAGAGCTTCTTATCGCAGCAGGCATTGTTAAAAAGGCTGAAAACGGCGTTAAGATTCTCGGCAACGGTGAGCTTACAAAGAATTTGACTGTTAAGGCTGTAGCATTTTCTGCATCAGCTAAAGAAAAAATCGAAAAGGCAGGCGGGAAGGCTGAGGTGATGTAATGTGTTTACAACTTTCAGAAATGCCTGGAAGCTTCCTGATTTAAGGAAAAAGATCCTTTACACATTATTGATTATTCTCATTTACCGCATCGGCTGCCATATTCCCGTTCCTTTTCTTGACGCATCCGTACTCAGTGCGGAGATCGAAAGCGGCGGAAGTTTCCTTTCTTATATGGATATACTTTCCGGTGGTGCGCTTTCACAAGGAACATTATTTGCATTGGCAATTCAGCCGTATATCAACGCATCAATTATTGTTCAGCTTCTGACATATGCTCTCCCTCCTCTTGAAAATCTTCAGAAAGAGGGCGAGTCGGGCAGAAAGAAGTTAAACCTTATTACAAGCTTTGTTTCACTCGGTATCGCACTTTTCATGTCATATGCGTATTATGTAACGCAGCGTAATATAGGTGCTATAAAATATACTGAGGGTGCTGCCGGAGTTTTCGTTGCGATAGTTATTATTGCCTCGTTTACGGCAGGCGCAAGCATTGTAGTATGGCTTGGCAACAGGATCAATCACAATGGTGTCGGAAACGGTATCTCAATGATACTCTTTGCGGGTATCGTTGCAAGAGGTCCGAGCGATCTTCTCCATATGTTTGAGCTTATTAAGTCTGATACTAAGTATGCGCTTATAGTTCCGATTGTAATTATTGTTTTCATATTGATGATCGGCTTTATCGTATTCATGAACGAATCGGAAAGACGTATTCCTATTCAGTATGCAAAGCGTGTGGTCGGAAGAAAGCAGTATGGCGGACAGAACACACATATTCCCATTAAGATCGCAATGAGCGGCGTTATGCCTATCATCTTTGCGATGGCTATTATGTCCTTGCCTGCTACACTTGAAATGTTTATCCCCGTTAAAACAAATCCCGAAGGCTTCTGGGAGAAATTCTATGCGGGATTCATCAGCTTCTTCAGCTATCAGAGTGCTTGGTATGCAGTAATTTACTTTATTCTGATTATTGCATTCAACTACTTCTATGTAGCAATGCAGTATAACCCGATTGAGATTGCAAATAATCTTCGTCAGAATAATGGCGGTATTCCGGGTATCAGACCGGGTAAGCCGACAAGCGATTATATCCAGAGAGTGCTTTCCAAGATTACACTTGTAGGTGCATTCTTCCTCGGTGTTATCGCAATTTTCCCTATTTTCACAAACCTTGCACTGCCGCAGCTCAACATTGCAATGGGCGGTACTTCAATACTTATCGTTGTAAGTGTTGTTCTGGAGACTATGAGAACTCTTGAGTCCCAGATGATGATGCGTCACCACAAGGGCTTTCTTGAATAATTAAAACCGTTTGACTTTGTTAGGAGGATTAATATGAATCTGATTTTACTGGGCGCACCCGGCGCAGGCAAGGGTACACAAGCAGAGGTTATCAGCGCAAAGTTCAATATTCCGCAGATATCAACGGGAAACATTTTGCGTGAGGCTGTTAAGAACGGTACTGAGTGCGGCATAAAGGCAAAAAGCTATATGGAAAGCGGTGCTCTCGTTCCTGACGAAGTGGTTATCGGTATTCTGAAAGACAGAATTGCCGAGGATGACTGCAACGGCGGTTTTATTCTTGACGGTTTCCCCAGAACTGTTCCGCAGGCAGAAGCGCTTGAAGCTATGGGCGTGAATATTGATAAGGTTCTCTCTATTGATGTTGAGGACGCAGCTATTCAGGCAAGAATTTCAGGCAGACGTGTTTGCGAAAAGTGCGGTGCTTCTTATCACATTGAGTATAATCCGACAAAGGTCGAGGGTATCTGCGATAAGTGCGGCGGAAATGCTGTACAGCGCAAGGATGACGCTCCCGAAACTGTTGTTGAAAGACTTAAGACATATCATGCTCAGACAGCTCCGCTTATTGATTTTTATGCGGAAAAGGGCAAGCTTGTAAGAGTAAAAGGACAGGACGGTGTAGCCGAGACCTCCAAGCTTGTCATGGAAGCACTTGAAGCTTAAGGGGGAAAAATGATCATAGTTAAATCAAAGCACGAAGTGGAGAAAATGCAGAAGGCGTGTACAATAACCGCCAATGCACTTCACTACGGCGGCAAATCAATAAAGGTCGGTATGTCCACATATGAGCTGGATAAGCTCATTCACGATTATATCGTGAAGAACGGAGCGAAGCCATCCTTTCTGGGACACGGCGGATTTCCCGGTTCGGCGTGCATATCAATAAATGATCAGGTCATTCACGGTATACCCTCCAAAAAGAAGATAATTCATGACGGAGATATCGTGAGCATAGATGTGGGTGCATATATCGACGGTTTTCACGGGGATTCGGCTTTTACGTTCCCTGTGGGAAATGTTCCTGAAGAAACAATGCAGCTCCTTAAGGTAACCGAGGAAAGTCTGTACAAGGGAATTGAACAGGCTGTTGTCGGAAACCGTATCGGTGACATAGGTCATGCGGTAGAGGAACACTGCGTTTCTTATGGATATGGCATCGTCAGACAGTTTGTCGGACACGGCGTCGGCAAGGAGCTTCATGAGTCTCCCGAAATCCCGAATTACGGAAAAGCCGGACACGGTTCAAGACTTATTGCAGGTATGACGATTGCCATTGAACCAATGATTAATGCAGTCGGGGATGAGATCAAGATCCTCCCGGACGGCTGGACTGTATTAACTAAATCGGGTTCACCGTCTGCTCATTTTGAGCATACGGTTGCAGTAACTCCGGACGGTCCTCTTATAATGACTAAGCCGACTGTTCTGTAAAAGCGAAAGGGGTATACTGTGGAAGCAAGACCCGGCATGGTCGTTCGATCCGCAGCAGGACACGACCAGGGAAATTTCCTGGTTATCACCGCAGTCGAGGGCGATTTTGCATATATTGCGGACGGTAAGGAAAGAAAGCTTTCCAAACCTAAGAAAAAGCGATTAAAACACCTTCGGCTTACCAATACTGTTATGGATATGAACGGTCTGACAGATAAGACGCTGAAAAAATATATTGCGGAATATACAGCCGCAAGAGTAAAAGAAAGTGTCTGAAAAAGCAAGTATGAAAGTTACTATCTTAAAGGAGGCATATGCTTGTCTAAGGAAGATGTTATTGAGGTAGAAGGTACCGTAACAGAAGCGCTTCCAAACGCTATGTTCCGTGTGGAGCTGGCAAACGGACACGAGATTCTCGCTCACGTTTCCGGAAAGCTCAGAATGAATTACATTCGTATAGTTCCCGGTGATAAGGTTACAGTTGAGATGTCACCATATGACCTCTCAAAAGGCAGAATTACTTGGAGAGCAAAGTAAAAGTCTTAAATGATACGGGGAATTTCCCCCTATTTATCAGAAGGAGGTATTTATAATGAAAGTAAGACCTTCAGTTAAGCCAATCTGCGAAAAATGCAAGGTTATTAAAAGAAAAGGCAAGATTATGGTTATCTGCGTAAACCCTAAGCACAAGCAGCGTCAGGGTTAATTTGCAGCCGTAATTATGTTATGTTGAAATCCAATATGGAGGTGTTTTGTAAATGGCACGTATTGCCGGCGTTGACCTTCCCAAGGATAAGAGAATCGAAATTGGTCTCACATATATCTACGGAATCGGTCGTAAATCTGCTGATATTATCCTCGCAAACACAGGTGTAAATCCCGATATAAGAGTAAAGGATCTTTCCGAAGAAGATCTTGCAAAGCTTCGTGAATATATTGATCACAACTTTATCGTAGAGGGTGACCTCAGAAGAAATGTTGCGCTCAATATCAAGCGTCTTGTAGAAATCGGCTGTTACAGAGGAATCCGTCACAGAAAGGGTCTCCCCGTAAGAGGTCAGAGAACAAAGACAAACGCAAGAACACGCAAGGGTCCCGTAAAGACAATTGCTAACAAGAAGAAGTAAGGAGGGAATGAACAATGGCTCAGGTTAAAGGTAAAAAGACCGTTGTAAGACGTCGTCGTGAGCGTAAGAACATTGAAAATGGCGCTGTTCATATCCAGTCCACTTTCAACAACACGATCGTTACTATTACAGATATTCAGGGTAATGCAATTTCATGGGCATCCGCAGGCGGACTCGGTTTCAGAGGTTCCAAGAAGTCCACTCCGTTTGCTGCACAGACAGCTGCGGAAACAGCTGCTAAGGCTGCTATGGATCACGGTCTTAAAACTGTTGAAGTATACGTTAAGGGTCCCGGTGCAGGCCGTGAAGCTGCTATCAGAGCTCTTCAGACAGTTGGTCTTGAGGTTAAGCTCATTAAGGACGTTACACCCATTCCGCACAATGGCTGCCGTCCTCCCAAAAGACGCCGCGTGTGATCGCTGCCGATTTTGTGCTTGAAAATTTTAAGGTTTATTCGTTTTTTACAATACCAATGGAGGTGTAATTCTAAATGGCAGTTCAAAAGGAACCTATCCTTAAAAAATGCAGATACTTAGGAATCAGCCCTATGGTTATGGGTATTTCTAAGGAGTCAAACAGAAATCCAAATGCCAACAACAGAAAGAAAGTTTCCGAATACGGTATGCAGCTTAAAGAAAAGCAGAAGCTGAAGTTTATCTACGGTGTTCTTGAGAAGCCTTTCCATCACTATTTTGAAATTGCTGAAAAGATGGAAGGCAAGACAGGTGATAACCTCATTACTGTTCTTGAATCCAGACTTGACAATATCGTTTACAGAATGGGTCTTTCCCTTACAAGACGTGAAGCACGTCAGCTTGTTTCACACAGACACTTTACAGTAAATGGCAAGAGAGTAAACATTCCTTCTTACAGAGTAAAAGAAGGCGATGTGATCGCACTTTACGAGGGCAGCAGATCCAGTACAAAGTTCAAGGATATCGTTGAACAGACAAACGGACGCGTTGTTCCTACATGGCTTGAATCCAATAAGGAGAATTTCTCTGCAAAGGTTGTTCGTATGCCTAAGCCGGAGGATCTTGATTACGAGGTTGAAGCACATCTTATCGTCGAGTTGTACTCCAAGTAACAGATATTTGCAGTGTATTTTTTACATCTGCACTTTATGCAATACGAATATAGGAGGGTTTTATAATGCTTGAAAAAATCGAAAAGCCGGAAATTGAAACCGTCGAGTTAAAACCTAACGGAACTTACGGAAAATTTGCTATTGCTCCGCTGGAGCGCGGCTATGGACATACTCTCGGCAACAGCCTCAGACGTGTCCTGCTCTCCTCCCTTCCGGGTGTTGCTGTTACTTCGGTGAAGATTGACGGTGTACACCATGAATTGTCTACCGTTCCGGGCGTTAAGGAGGACGTTACAGAGATCGTTCTCAATCTTAAGGGTCTTACCGCAAAGCTTTACGGAGAAGGACCCAAGACAATATATATCGAAGCTGAAGATGAATGTGAAGTTACCGCAGGTGACATCAAAGCAGATTCGGAAGTAGATATACTTGTGCCGGAAATGCATATAGCTACTTTGGGCAAGGATGCTAAGCTTTATATGGAGATCACAATAGACAGAGGCCGTGGATATGTGTCTGCCGAAAAGAATAAGCAGCTTTTTAACTTCCCGGTTGATGTTATAGCGATTGACTCTATATATACGCCTGTACTGAAGGTTAATTACCAGGTCGAGGATACAAGACTCGGACAGGTAACGGATTATGATAAGCTTATCCTTGAAGTATGGACTAACGGAGTTATTTCAGCCAAGGAAGCAGTATCACAAGCAGCCAATCTCCTCATTGAGCATCTGAAGCTCTTCGGTGAGCTTTCCGATGAATCCTCAATCACGGAAATTATGGTTGAAAAGGATGACAAGGGTAAAGAAAAGATCCTTGAGATGACCATTGAGGAACTTGACTTG
The DNA here is from genome assembly GCA_949299215.1 of uncultured Ruminococcus sp. Taxonomy (GTDB): domain Bacteria; phylum Bacillota; class Clostridia; order Oscillospirales; family Ruminococcaceae; genus UMGS363. The sequence continues at coordinate 10,812 of CASFZT010000012.1, read as the reverse complement.
TCGGTACGTTCTTTCAACTGCCTCAAGAGAGCCGGCATTAATACGGTTGATGATTTGATAAATAAGTCTGAAGAAGAAATGATGAAGGTCAGAAACCTTGGCAAGAAGTCCTTTGACGAAGTCAAAGAGAAGCTTCAGTCACTTGGTTTTGATCTTAGCTCTGATGAAGAATAAGGGTTGTCAATAATGACAGCGATACTTTTGATAAGTAAGGAGTGATTATAATGCCGGGAACAAGAAAATTGGGCCGAACAAGCGACCATAGAAAAGCAATGCTTAGAGCTATGGTAACATATCTGCTCGAAAACGGCAAAATTGAAACAACAGTTACAAGAGCCAAAGAGGTTCGTGCAATGGCAGAGAAGATGATTACTATTGCCAAGACAAACGATCTCCACTCCAAGCGTCAGGTTCTTGCTTATGTTACAAAAGAAGACGTAGTTAAGAAGCTTTTTGATGATATTGCACCTAAGTACATGGATACAAAGGGCGGTTATACAAGAATCATCAAGATTGGACCAAGACGCGGTGACGCTGCTGAAATGGCTATTATTGAACTTGTGTAAGTTTGATTTGTTAATATTGAATGAAAAATCTGCTGTACTTTTGTATGGCAGATTTTTTATATGTGTGCGGCATTGTGGGTACGAAAAGACAAACCAACTTTTTCTTGATTTTTTTTATTAGAAATGGTATACTTATAATATATATTAATACCGAAAGGCTGTTGTTTTGATTATGATAGTAAAACCAAAAATCAGAGGATTTATATGCACAACATCTCACCCGGATGGTTGCGACGCTAATGTCAAGGCTCAGATAGATTATGTGAGATCAAGACCCGTTATAGCAAACGGTACAAAAAAAGCGCTTATTATAGGCGCTTCTATGGGATATGGACTTGCTTCAAGAATTTCTGCGGCATTTTCCTGCGGCGCTGCTACTGTAGGCGTTATTTTTGACAAACCAGGCAGCGAAAGCAGAACAGGCTCTGCGGGTTGGTATAATACCGCAGCTTTTGAAAAGTATGCTCATGCAGAGGGTATCTATGCGAAAACAATAAACGGCGACGCTTTTTCCAATGAGATCAAGGAAGAAACCATTGCTCTTATAAAAAAAGACCTCGGTCAGGTCGATCTGGTAGTTTACAGTGTTGCTGCTCCAAGACGTACAACTCCAGACGGAACTTCTTATTCCTCTGTACTGAAAACGACAGGCGAGTCATATACAAATAAAACTATTGATATGAAAAACATGAAAATAAACGAGGTCACTATCGAGCCTGCAACAGACGAGGAGATATTTAACACCGTTAAGGTAATGGGCGGCGAGGACTGGTATGAGTGGATCTCCTGCATGAAGGAAGCGGGAGTTCTTGCAGATAATGCTTTGACAGTCGCATATTCATATATCGGACCAAAGCTTACGCACCCGATGTATTTTGACGGTTCTATCGGACGTGCAAAAGCTCATCTTGCAGAAACTGCAAAGAAAATATCCTCTGAAATTGATGGAGTAAATGCTTATATTTCCGTAAACAAGGCGCTTATAACGCAGTCAAGCTCTGCAATTCCCATTGTGCCGCTGTATATTTCCATTTTGTATAAGGTCATGAAGGAAAAGGGTGTGCATGAGGGCTGTATTGAGCAGATGCAGCGTTTATTTGAGGACAAGATCTATGTGGGCGGAATAAAGACGGACGAAAGCGGCATGATCCGCATGGACGACCTTGAAATGCAGCCTGATATTCAGAAATCTGTAAGTGATATCTGGGAGAAGATTTCCGATGAAAATCTTATGGAATGTGCGGATATTGCAGGCTATCAGAAAGAATTTGAAGAAATATTCGGATTTGGCATTGACGGCTTTGACTATGATGCGGAAACTGATCCGGAAATTGCAATTGAAAGTCTTAAGTGAGTATAAAACGGCAAAATCCGCATAGCAATAAAGAAGAATTTTAAACATTATGTAAAGGCAGCGTAGTTTCCTGCGCTGCCTTTTTCTTTTTTGTAGGCTCGGCTGTTAAGCTTTCTTAATGGTGTAAAGCTTTACGCTGTGCCATGTTTGCTGAAATATTTCGCTGCTCCATGAGTAGTATTGTAACGTATTTTAGTTTCACTCTGAATAGCTTTCAAGCATTTCGGATAATAAGACGGGGCAAGCCGCAGCGAAGCTGAATATGAACCCCCGCCTTAGAGGCGGGGGAACATCTTGCCTAAGTTATAACGCAGCCTTTCTTACCGTTGAGCTGCCGGGAACGCTTTTCTTGACAATGTCTGCACCAAGACCTCTTAGCTTTTCCTCAAAGTTTTCATATCCTCTTTCGATATGATATATGTCCTCTATCTCGGTAACACCCTTTGCGGCAAGACCTGCAATAACAAGTGCAGCACCTGCACGAAGGTCGGGAGCGGTCACAGGCGCACCCATAAGCTCCGGAACGCCTTCAATAACGGCAACCTTTCCATCGACAGAGATATCCGCACCCATTCTGCGCAGCTCATCCACATATCTGAAGCGGTTGTCAAAAATACCTTCCGTAACGATACTTGTACCCTCTGCAAGACATAAAAGCGTGGATATCTGCGGCTGCATATCGGTCGGAAAACCGGGATGCGGCATTGTTTTTACGGTAGTCTTTACAAGAGGACCATCTACCGAAATACGAATACTGTCGTCAAACTCCTCTGCATTGACGCCGATTTTTTCAAGCTTTGCCGTAATGCTTTCAAGATGCTTGGGAATAATATTCTTTATGAGAACATCGCCCTTTGTTGCGGCTGCGGCAACCATAAAAGTGCCTGCCTCTATCTGATCGGGGATTATTGCATAGGTTGCACCCTTTAAGCTTTTAACGCCCTTTATCTTTATAACGTCTGTACCTGCACCCATGATATTTGCGCCCATGGAGTTTAAGAAGTTTGCAAGGTCAACTATATGCGGCTCTCTTGCGGCATTTTCAATGACAGTCATACCCGTAGCCTTGACAGCGGCAAGCATGGTATTTATTGTAGCGCCGACAGTGACCATATCAAAATAAATCTGCGAGCCGATAAGATTTTCCGTCTGAATATCTATCATGCCGTGATCGAGAGTGCACGCAGCACCGAGCGAAGCAAATGCTTTTAAATGCTGGTCGATTGGTCTGTCACCAAGATAGCAGCCGCCTGGCACGGCAACTCTTGCACGTTTGAATTTTCCAAGCAAAGTGCCGAGAAAATAATATGATGCACGCATATGCTTTGCCATTTCATAAGGCACGATCGGTTCGGTAATTCCCGTTGCGTCGATACGAACAGTATTGCTTGAAAGAAACTGAACGTCAGCACCCATTTCATAAAGAATACGCAGGCTTATTGAAACATCGCTGATGTTAGGAACGTTTTCAAGTATGCAAGGTTCGTCGGAAAGTATAACGGCAGGGATAATTGCAACTGCTGCATTTTTTGCACCGCTGATCTCCACTTCACCGCAAAGACGGCGGCCACCCTTTATAATAAACTTCTCCAAGTTGATTTCTCTCCCATATATATACACGGACAGTGCATCCGATATTTTTAATTTAAATTATGGCGCAACACACCACAATATTTATTATATCATACTTTCACTTAAATTAAAAGAGCTTTTTTATATTTTTTATAACAGATTTTTGTTTATTTTTGCACAAATAAATGTTAAATCAAACAAAAAAGCACAGCAGAGTGGTTTTTGCCCTGCTGTGCCATATTTATATACACTTTATTGAAAATATATTCCAATAAATATTAATCTCCGAATGAAACACCAAGCTTTCTTGCTGTTTGTACAAGCTGACAGTCAGGTGTGACGAATTTTGTCTTGCCTGCAATGTCGGACAGCTTGTTTTCGGTGATAGTTCCGTCAACCATGGCAACGCTCATGCCGTATATGCCCTTTTCGATAAGCGATGCGGCTCTTACACCAAACTTGGTCGCAAGAATACGGTCGTATGCGGAAGGACTTCCGCCGCGGAGCATATGTCCCGGAACGCACACTCTTGCTTCAATGCCGGTTGCTTTCTGAACCTCTGCCGCAAGTACGGATGTTGCGGTGGTAATACCTGCTTCGGCACGTCTTTTTGCACGCTCTTTCTTTTTGAGCTGTGCTTCATTGATATCATATGCACCTTCTGCAACTGCTATGATGGAGAATGATTTTCCCGATTTTGTACGTCTGTTTACCGCTTCGATTATCTTTTGCGGATCGTAGGGTATTTCGGGTATTACGATAATATCCGCACCGCCTGCGATACCGGCATAAAGCGTGAGCCAGCCTGCTTTGTTTCCCATTATCTCAACCAGGAGGATACGGCTGTGTGACGCTGCTGTCGTGTGGAGCTTGTCTATAACGTCCGTTGCGGTATCAACTGCCGTGTGGAAACCAAATGTAACGTCTGTGCCGAAAATATCATTATCGATCGTTTTTGGCAGACCGATAACGTTAAGACCTTCTTCCGAAAGCAGATTTGCGGTTTTGTGGGTACCGTTTCCGCCGAGAGTGAGAAGACAGTCAAGCTTCTGCTTTTTATATGTGTCCTTCATTGCCTTTACCTTGTCAACGTTGTCCTCTTCAATAACGGACATCATCTTGAACGGCTGACGTTTTGTGCCGAGGATAGTTCCGCCCTGAGTAAGGATACCCGAAAACTCCATGGGGTTCATATCACGGGCGATATTGTTTATAAGTCCGTAGTAGCCGTTTTGTATTCCGACGATCTCAATGCTGTCCTCACCCATACGTTCAAAGCACGCCTTTGCGACGCCTCTTATGGTCGCATTAAGACCGGGGCAGTCGCCTCCGCTTGTAAGGATACCTATTCTTTTCTTTGCCATGATTATTCCTCCCGACTTTTCAAAATTCCCCGACTACATTTATATATGCATGACGGTATATTATCAAAGGCAATACCGCACCGACATTGTACGGTATTGCCTTAAAGGCATAATTTAATCTATTGTGTGCATTTCATGCGACTGATGCATTTTCATAGCCATGAACTCTTCAAATTTATCCGCAGGCATAGGCTTGCCGAAAAAGTAGCCCTGTGCATGGTCGCAGCCGGAGCGCTTGAGTATCTTTGCCTGACCGGGAGTTTCAATACCCTCGGCAATAGTTTCTATCTTCTTTGATTTTGCTATTCTTATTACGGCAGATACTATTTCTCTTGAAATTTCGTCCTCTTCAAGATACATTACAAATGAGCGGTCAAGCTTGAGCAGCGTGATGGGCAGCACCTGAATGTAGCTGAGTGAAGAATAGCCCGTACCGAAATCGTCCATGGAAAGCTTTACGCCGAGAGCCTTTATTTCTTCCATCTGATGAACGGCATGGTCTATATCCTTGATAGCAAGTGATTCGGTAAGCTCAACATCAAGCCACTGCGGCTCAAGTCCCGTTTCGTTAAGCGCATTTTTGATCGACTCGGTAACGTTTGTCTGATAAAAGTCAACTGCGGTAAGATTTATAGAAACGGTGATGGGCGTGTAGCCTTTAAGCTGCCATTCTTTGTTCTGACGGCAAGCTTCGTTGAGAACAAATTTACTTATGCGTGTGATGAGCAGTGAGTTTTCCGCAACGGGAATAAACTGTCCCGGCGGAACAACGGTGCCATCCGGCTTTATCCAGCGTATAAGCGCTTCCATACCGATAAGACGTCCGTCGGTAAGATTGATCTTAGGCTGATAATAAAGTACAAGCTCGTTGTTTTCGATAGCATGAGTAAGCTCTTTTTCAAGCAGTGTGCTTTCGAGTATCTTTGCGTGTACCTGGTTATCGTAACGTATAATACTGTTTCGCTTGTCATCGGCGATACTAAGTGAAAATTCCGCATGGTCAAGGACCTGCGCAAAATCGTTTCCGCCGTCCGATATTTTACAGTAGCCGGCCGAGCAGGATATAGTCTGATTTGCAAATTTGCCTGTTGAAAGCTCCGCAAGCTCTTTTTGTATCTGCTTTATGATCTTGAGCGGAAGCTCGTCATCGCCGTTATACTGTACCAGCATGGCAAAATTATCTCCGCCTATCCTTGCTCCGAAGCCGCCTGCGGTAAGCGCACGGAGAAGAATATTTGCAAAATCGTTGAGCAGCTTGTTTCCGTTGAGATAACCGCAGGTATCGTTTATGATATGGAAGTTGTCTATATCAAGAACAATGACCCAGTAATCCAGGTTCGAGTCCTTTGAACATTCAAATGTTTCCTGACCTATCATCATGAACTTGTTGCGGTTATATATCTGAGTGACCTCGTCAATATACGCCATTCGTTCGATAAGGTAGTCTTTTTCCTTGTTTTTGGAAATGTCGATGATAGCGCCGCCTATCTGAGCCATACGCATATTTTTTGCGGGCAATATCTTGTATCTGAACTGATACCAGTGATAAGTATAGTCGGCGGCAAGCATGCGGAATTCGATAGAGTGGGTAGAGCTGCCGTTTTCCTGAGTTTCTCCCGTCATTGCGGCGGCGAGTGAGTCTACGGCAATAACGTCTTTCGGGTGCACCTTTTCGGAAAACTCCGCAAAGGTTATATATTCGGAATTTATGCCAAGCATTTTGCGAAGCTGTTCGGAAACGTAGTAAAGGTAGTTATCCGGTTCCTTGAGTATAAGACCTATCTCGGAAATTTCCATAGCCATGGACAGTCTGCTTTCGGAGGCTGCAAGGTCCTTTGAATACTGTACAAGGGCTTCCTTCATACGGTTGTTTTCCGAAAGGTCAAGACCTATTGACATCATAAGATAGCTTGTGCGGTTTTTCTTTTCCTTTATAACGCTCATAAGAGAGGTGTTCCACACCGTACATATCTTTGCTCCGCCCTTTGCGGTAACAAAGAACTCCTCATCCTTGCTGTTTATGACAGCCTGCAGGCTTGGCGCAAAGGCGTCCGGCGGAAGCAGTTTCTGAAGATTTTTTGGATCTGCAAGATCTTCAGCAGTGTACCCCGTAATGTTTGTAAGCACGTCATTTACCTTTATGTAATGGAAATCGGCATCCCATATAATTACCATTGCATTCAGATTATGCATTATCTCGTCAAGATACTGTTTCTGATTTTGCGCCTTTGAACGCGCTGCGATTCTTATAGCAATAATTATTGTAAGGGATATAACGGCGATGGTCAGGAAATAATAAAATGCAATAATGCCCGGCTCACTTCCGGACTTTGCGGCAAATATTATTGCTCCGAACGTTGCGGCGGTGTATAGAAGTACGACAGCCATCGTCGCAATATTTTTACGCATTGAATGATACATCCTTTCTGAATTATAGTGCCTTTACGGTAAAAAGCACATCACATACCAACTTAATTATAACCATATTTTTCTTTTTTGTCAACAAATACGGTTGTAAAAGCTGAAAAATACGCCAAAATTTCACATATTTTACATATTTAAATGGTAAAATAAAAATATAGAGCTTTGAGAAGATGACAAAATATTACGCAGAAAACAACATCAAACGTAAAGGAGTTTTTTATATGGCAAGAATCCTTATTGTTGACGATGAAAAGATGATACGCAATGTAGTAAAGGAGTACGCCGAGTTTGAGGGTTATGAAACGGCGGAAGCGGAAAACGGCATGGAGGCTGTCGAGATATGCCGCAAGGAGGATTTTGATATAATCGTTATGGATATTATGATGCCGCGCCTTGACGGATATTCGGCTGTCAAGGAGATTCGTAAAACAAAGGCAATACCGGTAATAATGCTTTCCGCAAGAGGCGAGGAGTATGACAAGCTTTTCGGATTTGAGATAGGCGTGGACGATTATGTAGTAAAGCCGTTTTCCCCGAAAGAGCTTATGGCTCGTATAAAGGCTGTGCTCAAGCGCTCCGAAGCAAAAACTCAGCAGATGGAGGTGCTCCGCTTTGACGGACTGGAAATAAATCTTACAGGACGTGAGGTCATTATTGACGGAACTCCTGCACAGCTCACTCCGAAGGAGTATGATCTGCTGTTCTATCTTGTGAGGAACAAGGGCATTGCGCTTTCAAGAGAAAAGCTTCTTGAAGAGGTGTGGGGATATGACTTTTACGGCGATGACAGAACGGTCGATACACATATAAAAATGCTCAGAAACTCTCTCGGTGAGTACAGGACGTATATAAAAACATTAAGAGGAATGGGATACAAATTTGAGGCGTAAAGATTCCGTGAGAGGAGGTATGCTCCGTGAAGATACGCAACCTGCGAAATACGGTGTGGATGTACTTTGTCATATTTATTTCAAGTATACTCATACTTATATGGTTTGCGTTTGTGGCATCGCTTGAGTCTAATTATAAAAGCATGAAAACAAGGGATATTGTAAGTATTGCAACATACATCATGAACGGATGGAATGACAATAATTTTACAACGGACAAGCTTGATGAGATAGCATATGAAAATAATATGTGCGTACTTATTGAAAACGGTCTGGGGTATACTCTTTATTCCTATGATATGATGGGAAATAACTGTCTTATTCACGGAATTTATTCCTTTATGCTTTACAGATACCGTGCGGAGGCTCTTAACAGTCCGAACGGATATTATTATGCGGAGGTCGATAATCCGCAGTTCAACAACGAAACGCTTTTATTTGTAATGGTTGTGGGTGACAAATCAACCCCGGACGGATTTATATATATAAACACATCTCTTGTTCCGCTCAAATCTACTTCCGATATCATAAAGCGGCAGGTCATGTGGATAAGCATAATGTTCTTCCTTTTGGGTCTTGGTGTAGCATATCTTCTTGCAAGGCTTATTGAGGCGCCTATTGTCAGGATAACACGTTCCGCAAAGAAGATGGCGCAGGGCGATTATTCGGTAAAGTTTGACGGACACGGATATACCGAAACAGAGGTTCTGGCGGATACGCTGAACTATGCCGCTTCGGAAATATCAAAGGTGGATAATTTAAGGCGTGATCTTATTGCAAACATATCTCACGATCTGCGAACGCCGCTTACAATGGTAAAGGCGTATGCGGAAATGATAAGGGATCTTTCGGGAGATAATCCCGAGAAACGAACGGAGCACGTAAATATTATAATTGAGGAAAGCGACCGTCTGGCGACGCTGGTAAGTGATATACTTGACCTTTCAAAGCTGGAAAGCGGAAACGATGAGCTTAATTTAACGGAGTTCTGCATTACCGATAAGATACATGAGATAATGGAGAGATACAAACTGTTTTCTGAACAGAAATGGTATAAATTCATAGTTACCGCAGAGGAGCGTTTTGTTGCAAAGGCAGACGTTGTAAAGATGCAGCAGGTGCTTTACAATCTTATAAACAATGCGGTAAATTACACGGGTGAGGACAAGACGGTTTATATAACGCAGATAATAAAGGATAAAAAGACTGCACGCATTGAGATAACGGATACGGGTGACGGCATTGATCCTGAGCTTCTTCCGCTTATTTTTGACAGATATTATCGTGCCGAAAAGAGCAAGCGTGAGGTTATCGGAACGGGTCTGGGGCTGTCAATTGTAAAGCAGATATTAAAGCAGCATAATTATCAGTTCGGAGTGCGTTCGGAAAAGGGCGTGGGCAGTACGTTCTGGTTTGAGATGACCGGACACATTGAGAAATAAAGAAACGGCGGTACGCATTTTCGTGTACCGCCGTTTCTTCAATAAGGGACTTGCCCCGTCATTTTTATCCAACATTATGTGAGCTTCCCTGCACGGCAATATATTCCGCAATTTCACCGTTATCGGCGAAGGCTTCACCCTCTTCTATAAGCGCATGAAAATTATAAAGCATGGCAAGCTTCTGCCAGGTCGATTTGTCGATCACCCCCGTCATCTCTTCACCGATTATTTCCTGCAATTCCATTACCGCAAACTCCGTTGCTTCATCAAAAAATCCGTTTATCGCAGGCGGTGTAAGATTGTCATAAAACTGTGCTATTGTGTTCAGCATGACCTGTATTATATAGATGAAATATCCACCGTTTACATCGTTGCGCTTCAGCTCTATACCCCTTATCGCAAAAGGATATATTCCCTCAAGGTCGGAAAGACGATGCTCGGCATTTCTGTATTCGGCATATATTGCATTCCATGTGGTTTCGTCTATTTCTCCCGTTACCGGAAGTCCTGCATATTCCTGAAAAGCTTCTACCGCACGCCGTGTACCGTTTCCGTAAAATCCGTCGGGGATAACTTTCGGTATGCTGTCGTTTACTTCCGATATAACGTTGAGATAATACTGTGCTTCTTTTATATTGTTCTTTTTATTTTCTTCGGTAATAGCCATGGTTTCTCCTTTCAGCTTATAACATAGCCGGCATATTGTCCCGGACTTTTTTCATACCCGAAACGCAGCTCGTTGTATATATTTGATATCTCGTTCCATGTGACTGCACCTATCGTACCCGTGGGTTCTATGCCGAAACGGTTCTGAAATGCGGTGACGGCGCTTTTTGTTATCGGTCCGAAATAGCCTGTCGGATTTACCGCAGGTATGTCGGGATATGTCTGATGTATGTAGTTGAGATATTCCTGCATGATACGTACATATTCGCTTGTCATGCCCTCGGTGAGTATTCTGCCGGGGAAAAGCACAGGTGCTTCTCCCGTTGTGTTTATCGGAACATTCTCAACTATGCCCGAGTATGCTCTGTAAAGATCGTCCCATGTCTGCCTGTCGACAATGCCCGTCTGAGGAAGTCCGTATACCTGCTGGAATGACTTTACCGAAGCGACTGTCGCATCATCAAATGTGCCGGTTATTTCAACGGGCTGCACAGATTGATAATACGCACCGACAACGGCAAGAAAATATTGCAG
>CASFZT010000011.1 GCA_949299215.1 uncultured Ruminococcus sp. | reverse complement strand
CTCTAAGGCGGCGGTTTTCATATTCAGTTTCAGTTGGGGTTCAATCCCCAACTGAAACTTCATCGCAGCTTCGCTGCGGCTTGCCACGTTGAATGACGGGGCAAGCTCCTTTTGAAATCCTGCGATATAAAAAATGACCGATATGCCACAGTATAAAGCATATCGGTCAGTGTATTATTCTGCAATAAGGGTTTGCTCGGGAAGCTCGTTCTCATCCTTTGTGAAAAATTCCTTGAGCTTGTCGATGATAAGAGCGGTATTTCTGCTGAGAGCAGTGTAGATTGGGTAATCCTGTTCAAAGCAGGTATGCTTCCAGTTGTCGTCCAGGAAATTGTACTCGGGTTTTCCGTTTACGACCTCTTCAATATAGTCGTCCTCGCAGAAATATTCTTCATCGTTTATATAAAGCTTGTCGCCGTCCCAACGGCATACCATTTCGGTAGGGTTGTTGGCTTGCTTTACCATTTTCTTTATGGTGGTGTTGAGAACAAGAATATCGCTTATTTCTTTATCAAGCGTATTTGGCTCGATATATACGGCTGTCTTGCCGGAGGACTTGTTTTCGATGTTGAGTACATAGTATCGGAAATATCCCGACGGTGAAACTCCCTGCTCAATAAGCGTGTCCACCGTGCTTACGGTAAATACATTTGCGATAAGGAAGAACGCCACGCCGCCGATGATATACATAAGGAGGAATATCGTACCGAAAACCGTTCGCAGCGTGTCCGACATTTTAGATGAAAAAAATCCGAACAAAGTAACAACGGCAGCAGGAACGATAAGCGCCCAGTTTCCCCATTCAAGCAGCAGACAAGGGAAAAATGCGAACATATTCAGTATATTGAACAGTGATGTTACGAACGATTCTCTTGTATAGAACATAAACATTGTTATAATAACGGAAAATACCGAATAGAGTATTGCAAATTTTACCGTGTTTATATATTCTATTTCGTAAAATATACAGCCGACGGCAAAACAGCAAAGACAAGCGGTATATGCACCGTTGAGTATACTTATAAAAAGAATAAACCATTTATTTTTAAAAAATTTCATGACCTTGTCCATTATTTATAAAGCCTCCGAAGTATTGTAGTTTGGGTATTGAGCTGGAGAAGATAATTGAACTGCTTTTATTATAATACCACAATACGCCGTTAAAATCAAGGTGCAAAAATTACAATTGGACATCAATTTGTTATCAATTTGATGCAATGGTATAAATTTCTGCACCATTGTAATAATGGAGAAGTATTTCACGGTAGTCAGCACCATTTTTTGCCATTTCATTTGCGCCGTATTGGCTTAAACCGACGCCGTGACCGCTGCCCTTGGTCGTAAATGTAAATGAACTGTCGGCGCAGGATATTTCAAAGCAGGCGGAGCGCAGATTGAGAAGTGAACGAAGCTCGGTGCCGGAAAGAATCTTGTCACCGACCGATACCTTTGTAACCGTTCCGGAGGGACTTACGGAGAGAATCTTAAACCATTCGGACTGTTCTTCCGGGAGGGTTATGTCGTATTCCGACTCGGTAAGACGTGCTTCTGCTTCGGCTGCGAAAAAAACAGCAGTGTCGGAATAGGACGGTGCATTTAAATCGCCCGTACTTTCTGTTGGGATAAGATACGGAACGGCATTGCCCCAGATTATTTCCGCACTTTCCGTTTTTCCGGAGGATATTGAGTGGAACGCCGCCACGATAGGCTCACCGTTATATACAAGTATGTCGTTTATTGACTCGGATACCGCCTCGGCTACATTTTGACGGTATTTTTCGTAGCTTTCGCCGTAAAATGCCGCCGCCTGTTCAGGAGTAAAATATGCCTGGTATTTTGAACTGTCGTTTGATATGTAAGCACCGTGAAGTTCGGCATCGGGTGAAGCAAGCTGCTCGGATATACGCCGAAGCGCATAGGTGTGAACTGCGACAGCCTGTGCTTTGAGTGCTTCTTTTTCAAAGAAGGCAGGCATTTCCGCAAGCACTGCCCCGATAACATATTCTTCGACCGTCATTTCAAGTACATCTCCGCTTTCGCATTCAAGCAGAAAAAACGGCTTGTCTGCGGCGGCATGAGAAAAAATGTCCGGATCGGGAGATTTCGTTGCAGAAGTTGTATCGGATATGCTTTCGGTGATATTTTCCGAAGAATATGATTCTTCCTGCGTCGGTTGGCCGCCCATAAAGCCGATAAGCGGTATAATTATAACAAGTGCGGCGAAAATACATACGATTTTTAAAAATTCTTTCATGTTCGGTCTTCCTTTCAATTTGAGGCAATACCTCACAGAGCTTGTGTGACGTTGCCTTAATGTGCAAATTATGAAAAATGCTTGACAATACGGCATTACTATTGTAAAATATAAGTATGTATATTTTTTGAGTGAAGGGGTGATTATTGTGGGATTGGAGAGCTATAATAATTCTACAGTAAACAGTTTATGCAGCGAATGTTTAAAACATAACAGGATTTCACCCGACCTGTATGAAAAATACCAGGTTAAAAGAGGTCTGAGAAACAGTGACGGAACCGGTGTGCTTGCAGGAATTACAAATATATGTAATGTTCACGGCTATATCGTGAATGAGGGCGAACGAGAGCCAATGTACGGTGAGCTTATTTATCGCGGTTACAGTATAGAGGATATCGTTGAGAATACTACCGAGAAAAATCGCTTTGGATTTGAGGAAACGGCATATCTTCTGCTTTTCGGTCAGCTTCCGACCAAAGAACAGCTTGACAGATTTAATGCGCTCCTTTCGGAGTACAGAGAGCTTCCCGCAGGCTTTTCCGAGGATATGATATTTAAAGCACCTTCTAAAAATATTATGAATAAGATGGCAAGATCGGTGCTTGCGCTTTATTCGTATGAAGACGATCCTGAGGATCAGTCGCTTGAAAAGGAGCTTAACAGAGCCGTGTCGATAATTGCAAGACTTCCGTCGGCAATGGTTGACGCTTATCAGATAAAACGCAGAGTGTTTGACAGAGAGAGCCTTTATATGCACCCGCTCAATCCGAATGAATGTACTGCGGAGAGTATATTGTCCACATTGCGCCCGGACAGAGTTTATACGGAAGAGGAAGCAAGGCTGCTTGACCTTATGCTGATACTTCACGCAGAGCATGGCGGCGGCAATAACTCTACCTTTACCTGCCGTACGCTTACATCATCGGGTACGGACGCTTACTCCGCATATGCCGGAGCAATAAGCTCATTGAAAGGACACCGCCATGGCGGAGCAAATTTCAAGGTTATCAACCAGCTTGAGGAGTTGAAATCAAATATCGGTGATTGGGAAAATGAGGATGAGGTCGCAGCGTATATCGAAAAGATAATCCGCAAGGAGCGAGGCGACGGTACGGGACTTATATATGGCATGGGTCACGCCGTATATACATTGTCTGACCCGAGAGCTGTTATTTTAAAGAAAAATGCAATGCAGCTTGCGCATGGCACCGAGTTTGAGTCTGAATTCAGACTGCTTGAAAAGTTGGAAAGACTTACTCCGGAGGTTTTCGCTCAGGTCAAGGGCAGCACAAAAGTAATGTGTGCAAATGTCGATCTGTATTCCGGATTGGTGTACAGAATGCTTAAGATACCGTCAGAGCTTAATACGCCGATGTTTGCAGTTTCAAGAATTGTGGGCTGGGCAGCTCACAGAATAGAAGAGCTTATTACCGGCAACAGGATTATAAGACCTGCATATAAGGCAATTGCGCAGAGAAAGGTGTACATGCCGATAGAGGATAGGTAAAGGCGGACTTTTTGGTAATTCAAAGGCATAGTTTACATAAAATTATTATGACAGGGTATTTCCTGAGTAAAAAGTGAAGGAGACAATGACATGAGTGAAAAAAAGGTGACTCCGTACAAGAAAAAGAAGGTATTTCTTGACAAGAAAGCGTCAATCGTAGTATATGCCGTAACGCTTGTGCTGGCGGTAGTGTGCAGAACTATCCAGCTTAAAACGAATATGAACTTTGCTACGGGCAAGTATATTGACGACAGCATTTTCAAGAATACAACTTTGTGGGTGCTTGTTATAGGCTTTGCGCTTACTTTGGCGATCATGATATGGGGTGAGTCGAGAGATAAGGCAATAAAATCCTGTATCCTTGTAAATCCTATGCGTCTTAAAGCGGACAGACTCAATAAGAAGATATCGCCCGCTGCGGGTATTTCAATGTTAGTGATGGCGGTATTTATAGGATTCCAGGTGATAAGTGAGATATCTGCGATAGCTTCCGTAAATCTGGAAAATTCCACGGACGATAACCCGATATTCATTTTCAGCGGAATTTCACTTTATTCATGGATAATTTATCTTATCATGATAACACTTGTCATAACATTTGTTTCCACGGGTGTTAATATCCTTAAAGGGGACGGCATCACAAGGGGAAACTGCTTCTTCCTGATGCTTTTCCCAATCTGGAAGCTTATCAACATCTTTGACATGATAACTGAATATCAGCTGATAGGACCGTACTCTGAAAAATGCTATATGCTTTTTACGGATATGTCATCGGCAATGTTCATTCTTTTCCTTGTAAGATTTTTCTGCGGATATGAAAAGAAGAATACCCGTCTTGGACTTATTATGTTCGGATATATAGCATCAACTATTGCGGCGGTTTCATCTATCCCGAGATATATCACATTCTTTACGGTGCGTTATTCCGAAAGAGAGGGTATGCTGACGCCGGATGTTACCGATATAGGTATAATTCTTATGACTATCACCATAGTTGCAGTATTCTGGAGCACTTATGTATACAGAGTAATGCCTAAGCTTAACCTTTTGGGCAAACGCCGTTGGTCGGTTACACAAACTGACCCGTCCGAGAAGTTTGAGATGAAGTCAATAGATGATAAAAAATAATAAAAACGGGGCGTTATTGCGGCAGACGCTGCTATATGCCCTTTTTTTGTCGTAAGTAAGAGGAGGAGAAGATGGTGCCTGCAAAATTGAAAAGACTAACGCTGATTTTGCTTGCAGCGTCAATGCTAGTCGGATGTACTGTCGGCGGCTCGGTCGACAGTTTGCTGACTCCTCCTAAATTGTCCGATGTGCAGACAGAGGTGTATGATGCGTTGGTAAATGCGGTCGGAGATGATATAGTTATGGAATATCCGTCAGGCGGCGCAAACCGTTCATCGATTGTGATCGAGGATTTAGATAGTGACGGCAGCGATGAGGCGATCGCATTTTATCAGACGACAGGCGCAGGTATGGATGGGTCTGAGATTGGTATAAGAGTAAATGTACTTGATGTGCGTGACGATAAATGGCAGTCTGTTTATGATGTAGCAGGCTCCGGCAGCTCGATAGACCGTGTTATATTTGCAAATTTGAGCGGCAGCGGCAGAAAAAGCATTATTATCGGTTATGTAACAATGTCGGGTGAAAAACGCTTTTGCTCATATTTTTATAAAAACGGCGTGATGGAAAGCGGATATGCCGACAGCTATAATTCGATCTTTGTTACGGATATAGATACTGTGGACGGGAGCGCACTTGCCGTTATACATGAAAATAACAGCTATACTGGAAAACAGGCATATTTCAGCCTTGTCTGCGATGATGGTATGGAGCTGTATGAAAAGAGTACGGTGCTTCTGAATGAAAATATATCCGAATTTGTAAATGTTGTTTCGGGATATGTTGGAAAGGAAACACCGGCGGTATTTATAGACGGACTTTCGGGCGGTCAGCTTTATACCGAGATAATATATTGCATAAACGGCACGCTGCGAAATCCGCTTTATATAGGAAACGCAGATCTTGTCAATGCGACGGAGCGCCCCAGAATATATTACAGTACCGATATAGATCTGGATGGAATTATTGAGATACCCACGCTGTCATATTTTCCCGGATATAATCAGGACAGCAGGGAAGGCTTTAGGGTCACCGAATGGAATGTGATGGATAATTTTGAAATATCCAAAAAATATTCAAGCTTTTACAGTCCTTCAGATCAGTATTGCTTTATCCTTCCGACACGCTGGGAGGGTATGGTCACGGTGAAAAATGACTATACAACGGGAGATATCGTTTTTTATAAGTACAGGATTAATCTGCTGAACAGTACGGAGGAGCTTTTGAGAATTGCCGTGGCAGGAACTGAGCAGAGTGAGGAATTGATATCAAATGGTTATACTATTATTAAAAAACGTGATAATATCAACTATTTGTATAAAAGCTCAGACAACTTGAATGAACCGCTTGTTCTTACGAAAAGTGAAATATTGAATAATTTTTATGTTATAGTCTGAAAATATGTGTAAAGCTATTTGACTTTACAGCAATTAAAAGGAGGAATTTCGGTGAAAAGAATTCTTGTTTGTGAAGATGAGGACGTTATCCGCGATTTTGTGGTAATTAATCTTAACCGCGCAGGATATGACGTTGTTGATGTAAATTGCGGCGAGGACGCTATACGTGTCTTTGACGAGGAAAACGGAAATTTTGATATAGCACTGCTTGATATTATGATGCCGGGAATCGATGGCTTCAAGGTGTGTAAGGAATTAAGAAAGAGAAGCAAAAATCTGGGTATAATTATGCTTTCCGCAAAAAGTCAGGAGATGGATAAGGTAAGCGGTCTTATGCTCGGTGCGGACGATTATATCACAAAGCCGTTTTCACCGTCCGAGCTTACTGCACGTATAGACGCTATCTACCGCAGAGTGAGCATGAATTATTCCCATGAGGAGGAAAACTCCACAACGATAGAGTCTGGTCCGTTTATGATAAATCTGAAAAGCAGAACGGTGTCCAAAAACGGAGTGCCTATTGATCTTACGCAGGTGGAATATCAGATATTGGAATATTTTATGAGCAATCAGGAAACGGCGCTTGACCGTTCAAGCATACTTACGCATATATGGGGCGATAATTACTTCGGCGATGATAAAATAGTCGATGTAAATATACGCCGTATCAGAATGAAAATAGAGGATGAACCCTCCAATCCCAAATACATATCAACAATATGGGGCTATGGATATAAGTGGTCCGTCAAGGGCGATAATAATTGAGCAGGTCTTGATGATTCTTGCGGCGGTGAGGTGAGCTTTTGAGCAGGAAACGCAATATAACGCAGAGATGGCTGATAAACAATATAGGCATATTTTCGGCGGTAATGTTTATGATCGTACTGCTGGGAGCTGTTGCGCTCAGAAGCTATTACTATAATTCCGCAGAGCAGTATCTTTCTTCAAAAATGAATATGGTATCGTCTATATTGCAAAACTCATATAACGATCCGGCATCATCATTTTCAAGCGAGGTCTGCCTTGCAGTGGAGAACTGGGCAGAAAAAGACAGATGCGAGCTTATGATAATCAGCGAAGGAGGGAAGGTCAATCTTACCTCTTCCGGATTTGTACCGACGATAGGCGATGATATGAAGGACTATGCACAGGCATTAAGCTCCGGAGGAAGCGGATATTATGTAGGTAAGCTTGACTCGGGAGAGAAAATAATGGCTATGTGTGTTATGCTGCCTAAAAATGATTCGGGATATAGTGCGATAAGAGTTGTTTCTTCAATGACAAATTTGGATAATCAGCTTTGGTTTATGATAATGGCACTTATTCTTATTTGTGCCGCTATACTTATATTTATGTTTGTATCGGGTATGTATTTTGTAAAATCCATTGTACTTCCGGTAAGGCAGATAAGCAGTACCGCAAAGAGATATGCAAGGGGAGATTTTTCCGTGCGTATACGTAAGAATAACGATGACGAAATAGGCGAACTATGTGATACGATAAACCATATGGCTCAGGAGCTTGCGCTTTCGGAAAATATGAAGAATGAGTTTATTTCAAGCGTGTCGCATGAGCTGAGAA
Source organism: uncultured Ruminococcus sp. (assembly GCA_949299215.1). Taxonomy (GTDB): domain Bacteria; phylum Bacillota; class Clostridia; order Oscillospirales; family Ruminococcaceae; genus UMGS363. Next base: position 11,666 of record CASFZT010000011.1, on the reverse strand, counting down.
CACCGCTTACCGCAATAAAGGGCTGGGCGGAAACCATTGCAAGTATGCCCGATGATATGAAAACCGTACAAAAAGGCATGAGAGTTATCAGTGGCGAAACGGAGCGTCTTTCGCAGATGGTAGAGGAGCTGCTTGATTTTTCACGTATGCAGAACGGCAAATTCACGCTGAACAAGGAACAGATGGATATTCTTGCCGAGCTTGGAGATGCGGTGCTTATATATGTCGAAAGAGCCAAAAAGGATAATATAGAGGTTATTTATGACGAGCCTGATATGCTGCCGTTTATATACGGCGATAAAAACCGCATACGTCAGGTGTTTATAAATATAATTGACAATGCAATAAAATACAGCGATAGCGGAGGTACAGTTTCGATACAGGCGTTTCTTCCCGATGCGGAACATATTGAAATAGACGTTTCCGATAAGGGCTGCGGAATAAGCGAGCAGGACCTTCCAAAGATAAAGACAAAATTCTATAAGGCGAATTATACCCGCCGTGGTTCGGGCATAGGACTTGCGGTGGCTGACGAAATTATAACCATGCATGGGGGCAAGCTTGATATTGTAAGTAAGGAGGGCGTAGGTACAACGGTAAAGATACGTCTGCCGATAGAAAATACTGCAAAATAAGAAAAAGGGGTATCATTTACACGAAAGGAGCGTTTATTCATGCGGAAAGAAGGTCTGCATGAATAATATGAGTAAGAAAAAACATGAGCAATAATACCGAAAAGGATAGCTTTAAATCAAAAATAGGCGGTCAGGCGCTTATTGAAGGAATAATGATGCGAGGGATAGACAATGCCGCAATGGCATGCCGTCTGCCCGATGGAAGCATAGATGTTGAAACATGGCAGATAAGAAACGGAAAGACAGCACCGTGGTATACAAAAACACCGTTTGTGAGAGGCTGCATAAACTTTTTCATAACAATGAAAGAGGGAATAAGATGTACGATGAAATCTGCCGAAAAGCAGATAACGGACGATGATGAGGAGGAAGAACTCAGTCCGTTTGAGCAGTGGCTTACCGATAAATTCGGTGAAAAGCTTGTGTCGGTGATAATGATCGTGACTGTTGTGGCTGCACTTGTGCTTGCGCTGGTTGTATTTAAGGGAGCGCCTGTGCTTTTGGCAAATCTGCTTGCGAAGATAGGTGCGCCGGAGTGGAGCAGACCTATAACCGAAGGTTTTTTAAGACTTTTTCTGCTGGTAGGATATATGTATCTTGTGTCGCTTACCGAGTCTATGAAAACCACATTTATGTACCACGGCGCAGAGCATAAGACCATTGCCTGCTATGAAGCCCGCAAGGAGCTTACGGTAGATAACATAAAAACAATGACACGTTTTCACCCGAGATGCGGAACAAGCTTTATACTTATCGTACTTATAATAGGCGTTATAGTCGGAATTTTTCTGCCGAGAGAGAATGCATGGGTAAGATTCGGATTGCAGATGCTTTGTCTTATACCGGAAGCGTCGATCTCATACGAGCTTATAAAGCTTGCGGGACGCTATGATAATCTGTTTACAAGGATAATTTCCGCACCGGGATTATGGCTGCAAAGAATTACGACAAGAGAGCCGAATGATAAACAGATAGAGGTTGCAATAGCTGCACTTGAACCGTGTCTGCCAAAGGATTCAGCGGACGATAAGTGGTAAGGTCATCTTTAAAGACCCGATTTTTAGGTTTGGAGATGCTGTAATTTTACTGATAGGAGAAGCGAATGACACAGATCACTAACGGTGAGCTTTTTGAAAACATAAAAGGTATGCTGTGCAATTCGGGAACGGATACTCCCGAATTTGAAGCGTACTGTATTTTTGAGGATATAATGGGTATCGACAGAACGTCGCTTATGCTGAAAGGTACGGAGATCGCCGATGCGGAAAGGGCGGAAAAAGCCGTATCGCTTGCAAAAAGGCGCTGTACCGGAGAGCCGCTCCAGTATCTTCTGGGCGAGTGGGAGTTTTACGGACTTCGTTTCAAGGTCGGAAAGGGTGTGCTTATCCCTCGTCCGGATACAGAGATACTTGTTGATACGGTAATAGAATTTTTCCGTGGCAGAAATGTAAAAGAACCAGAGATACTTGATCTTTGCAGCGGAAGCGGATGTATAGCTGCGGCGCTTAAAAACAATATCCCTTTTGCAAAGGTCACGGCGCTTGAGTATTCGACTGAAGCAATGCCGTATCTGGTTGAAAATTTACGCAGAAATTCGCCCGATGTGAAGATACTCAAGGGTGATGTTATGGACGGGCGTATGCTTGATAATTACCGTATTGAGGACAGCGAGGGCGATTACCGCAGGATAGACTGTATAGTTTCAAATCCGCCGTATCTTACTGCGGAAGAAATGAGCAGCCTGCAAAAAGAGGTGTCATTTGAACCTGCGGCAGCACTTGACGGCGGCGCAGACGGACTGAAATTTTACAGAGTTATAGCCGTTTTGTGGAAAGAGATACTTTGTGACGGAGGACTGCTTGCGTTTGAAACAGGCTGGGAGCAGGGTGCGGCAGTTTCCGATATATTAAACAGATCGGGATATGAAAATATTAGGATCATAAAAGATTACGGCGGACGTGACAGAGTGGTCTGCGGAACGAGGTGTGCTGATTGAACGTATATTTACGGACGGAGGGATTTGCATGGATAAATATATCAAGCTTTTCTGGGAGTTTTTTCGATACTCAATAGTGGGCGGAATAGCATTTTTAGCGGATTTCAGCACATTATTCCTGTTCCGTGATATTATATTTTCAAATGATACTGAGATAGAGCTGTTTATATCAGCTGCTGTGGGATTTGTTGTCGGACTGGCAGTGAACTATATATTGTCGGTATTGTTTGTGTTCAAGGCTGCAGACAATAAAAATTCCGGCAGGGACGTAAAATCATTTGTTATATTTGCAGTGGTGGGAATAATAGGACTCGGACTTACCGAATTGGGAATGTATATCGGCGTTTATGTTTTTGAATGGCATTATCTTGTTACAAAAATAATAGTTGCCGTATTGGTGCTTGTGTGGAATTATTGCGGCAGAAAAATATTTGTTTTTGGTAAGGGAGAAAAGAAAGCGTGAAGAATGTAGTTATAATAGGAGCAGGTCCTGCGGGTCTTACGGCAGCATATACCCTTTTGAAAGAAAGTAATGATTTTCATCCTATAATAATTGAAGCGGAAAATTGCATCGGCGGTATTTCAAGAACGGAAAAGCATAACGGAAACCGTATTGATATCGGCGGACACCGCTTTTTTTCAAAAAATAAAGAAGTAATGAAAATGTGGATGGATATTCTTCCGCTTCAGGGCTCGCCCTCAAAGGACGATATTGTGCTCGGCCGTACACATACACATTCCGATGATCCGTCAATAGATCCCGAAAGGATGGATAATGTTTTTCTTGCAAGAACAAGAGTGTCCAGAATTTATTACCGCCGCAGGTTCTTTGACTATCCCATATCCTTAAAGCCTGCTACGTTTATAAATATGGGTTTTGCAAATACCGTAAAGGCAGGCTTTGGTTATATAGGAAGTGCAATGCATAAGCTTCCGGAAACTTCCTTGGAGAATTTTTACATAAACAGATTTGGAAAGCCGCTCTATCAAATGTTTTTTGAGGATTATACCGAAAAGCTTTGGGGTGTGCATCCGTCAAATATTTCTGCAGATTGGGGCGCACAACGAGTAAAGGGGCTTTCGGTATGGAAGGTAATAACTTCTGCACTTTCAAAGCCGTTCAAGAAAAAGAGCGATAAAGTGGAAACATCTCTTATTGAAGAATTTTATTATCCTAAGTATGGTCCCGGTCAGCTTTGGGAAACTCTTGCGGATAAAAACCGTGAAATGGGTGCCGAGATACTTATGCAGCGTGAGGTGGCGGAAATAAAGACAGCGAACGGAAAAGTAACCGGCGTTGTGATAAGAAATACCGATGAAGCTTCCGAGGATTTCGGCAAGTGCGAAGAGCTGAGTTGTGATATTCTTATTTCATCGATGCCGGTAAAGGAACTTGCCGAAGCACTGCCGGATGTGCCGGAGGATATATTCAATATAGCCGTAAATCTGCCGTATCGTGATTTTATTACGGTGGGTCTGTTGCTTAATAAGCTGGAGATCGAAAATAAGACAAAAATGAAAACCATAAACAATAACGTACCCGATTGTTGGATATATATTCAGGAAAGAGATGTTAAAATGTGCAGACTTCAGATATTCAATAACTGGTCCCCATATATGGTCGATGATATGAATAAGCACGTGTGGGTGGGACTTGAATATGTCTGCTCGGAAAATGACGCTCTCTGGAATATGAGCGGCGAGGAGTTTATTGATTTTGCGGCATCGGAGCTTGAAAAGATCGGCATAATAAAGAAAGAGAATATTGTCGACAGATATACCAAAAAAATAAAGAAAGCATATCCCGCATATTTCGGAACTTATTCCGAGTTTGACAAGGTAAAGAATTATCTGGATTCATATTCAAATCTTTTCTGTATAGGCAGAAACGGACAGCACAGATATAATAATATGGATCATTCAATGCTTACGGCAATTAACGCCGCAAGAGCAATTATAAACGGTACGGATAATAAGGACGACATTTGGAATGTCAATACGGAAAAAGAATATCACGAAACATCAAATAATTAAGGGGTATTGTTATGACACAGGAAAAGGTTATATCTCTCAAAAACAGTGTAAATAAGAATATATGGTGTGGTGTGATATTTGCAGTATATGCCGTTATTACACTTATAGGTGCGTTGAATCATGAAATATGGTATGATGAGGGTCAGGCGTGGGTAATTGTAAGAGATAATGACTTTATGGGAGTGATCAATCAGCTGAAATATGAAGGACATCCTCCGCTTTGGTATGCGATACTTTATGTATTTGCACATACGGGCTTTGAATGTACGATAATTCCGGTAATAAGCTGGTTTTTTACAGCGGCGGCGGCACTGCTTGTAATGTTTAAAGCGCCTTTTAATATTGGAATAAGGACAATAGTTATATTTTCCGGAGGATTTTTATATTTCAATTCGGTAATATCAAGGGTATATTGTCTTATAAATCTTATATTGGTGCTTATAGCAATACTTTACCCTAAGCGTAAGGAGCACCCGATTTTGTTCGGTATACTTGTAGCACTGCTTGCAAATACGCATCTTTGCGTAAGCGGCTTTATAGGTATACTCGGAATTTTCATGATAATAGACCTGTTTAAAGATTTCAAGGGAAATACCGCAAAGCGTAATGCGGGAAATATCATCGGACTTCTGATATCGGGAATAGGCGTGCTTATGCTTGTGATGCCGCTTTTAAATTCAGTGAGTTTAAATTCGACAACATCGGAAAAAGAAATATCATTAGAAAAGTGTATCCGGGCATTTTTTGATGTATTTAATAATGTTTCGCTGTCCACACTTGAAAATTCCTGGGTAGATGGTTATATTATATATTTGGTTTCGGCAGTAATGGCATTGCTGTTTATTATTCAAATGATATTTATGCGTCATAAAACAAAGCCCCTGCTTATGCTTGTGACTTTTTACATTTTTTATGTTATAACTTCGGAGATATTCTGGTTTACGATCCCAAATCGTGCGTACATATTTGTGTTGATGTTTTTTATTGTACTTTGGATATCGGAATATGAGCCGGAGAATAATGCAAAAAAAATATGGGATAAGGAGATAAAAGCGGACAGTAAATTACTCGGCAAGCTTATTAATCACATACGCAGTGCTGATTTAAATTATAAAAAATTAAGCAGTGCTTGTATATCCGTTATTATGGCATTGTCGATCCCGGTAGCGGCAGCTTATCTTTTTGTTGATTATGCAAATTCGTTTTCATTGTCAAAGGGAACTGCGGATTTTATAAAGGAAAATATTTCTCCGGAGAATAGCGTTTTTATTACCGATTTGGATGAGCTTTCACAAACAATTGCATATCTTCCGGGATATAATTTTTATGCTGTTAACTCTGAAAGAATGTATACTTATACATTTCATGATGAATATTCATATGACTCTGATGTTGACTTGGATAAAGTATATAATGATCTTAAGGATTTTGAAAATGTATATTATATTATATCCGAACTGGACAGTGAGCATTATACATCAGGTAATAATATAATATATTTGGCGAGGAATAATTTAAAATTTGAGGGAAGTTCGGGATATGTTGAGATCTCGAAGATAGAATTGGAAGATTTGTATAAATATATTTAAGGTAATACAAAAGTAAAGCGTACCGATGATTTTTTCGGTACGCTTTACTTTGGTGCATATATTTTACGATGCGTATATAAAATAGCTTGTAATACCATCCGGATAAGATTTTTCCGTGTATGATATTTGTGAGATCAGCATACTGTTGCTGTGGTCAAGCTCGGTCGGAGTTTTGCCGAGTGCTGAAGAAAGCATGAGAAATGTGTTAAGACATAAGGGAGAGTCAACATTGTCATCGGTAAGTGCCGCTATTTTCTCATAGTCTGCCGCCTCGATAAGAGAACGTGTTTCCTCGTCATGCATATGCGTAAGTTCTGGCACAAGATAGTGTGAAAAGTCTATTGAGAAGATAACAAGGCAGTCCTTTTCGGTACATATCTGCGCGAGCAGCTCCGATAAGCGTTCCGGAGTATCTTCATCTGCCGAAAATTCCACAAGCAGGGTGGACACCTTTGCGTTCGGAAAATAATATTTCACAAACGGGATAAGTCCCGAAGCGGAATGGTCAAGTTCAAGCATATCACTGCTTTCGGAGGCGGAAAGTTCGTCAATAAAACGTGCGGATATTTCCGTGTCATTTTCAAGAGTACCGAACGGCGTCTGCCAGCCGGAATATGTTGTGCAGAGTGAGCTTACTCCACTGTAATGCTTTGTTGCGATAATGATTACCGTGTCCGTGTTTTGTTGTGATGTGGCAGCCGTATCAAAAAATCCTGCTATCATATTTCCTGCCGTGAGATGATGCGGAACGATACCGCAGGATATTTCACCATCAAATGAATATTCTGACGGTTGTGAGATATAGCTCATAAAATCCTTTTCGATATAATAATCGCATTCAAGCAGGGGACATGAGCTGCTTTTTACTTTGCTTAAAGCGGTCTGCTCTTCGGTTTGCTCTTTTTTTACAGATATCGTCACGGGGACAGACGATATATCCGTTTCGGAAGAGTGCGATGCCGAAGAGCAGCCGCAAAGCAGCGTAAGTGTTATAATAAGACAGTACAGCCTTTTCATTTTATTTGTCCTCAACATTTATGACTGTGCGTTCGCTTATGCCCCAGTTTCCAAAGTTGTCATATGCCACGGCACTGTCCGCAACGACTTCGCCCGCCGTAGAGATGCGGAAGTAATAGACAAGACTGCGTTTGTTATGATACAGATAGAATTTCATGTGCTGACCGTTTGATATACTATTGCAATTGTTGTTGCTGCCTGTGTAGGTGTATCTTCCGCAAGACGGGATAACATCCTCGATCATCATAAAGTCGTTAGGCATATTCGATGCTGTGACAGTTACACGAACAAGTGCGCCGGGTTCCCATTTTCCATCAACGGGCGAAAGGGATTTTCGAAGCGTGATGGTGGATTCGGTTTTGTTTTCGGTTATCATTCCCTTGTAGAATGTTAAGCAGAGGACTTCTCCCGAAACTGCCTTGATGTCTGCCGCTTTGTAATTCTCCTCGGTAAATGTAATGCTGCGGTATGAAAATTTGTCAAGCGTTTCTGTTATTGTTTCGCCGTTAAGCTTGTAGCTGATAACAGCGTCACCGGTAACTTCAGGCTCATAATTCTGCATATATATCATAAGTTCAAGCGCAACGGCGTCTTTTGTGGCGTTGTTCATAAGATATCTTGCGAAATATTCAGCTTCGGGCAGATGCAAGCAGGAAGCCGCAATAAGAGCAGCACGGGTACGTGTGACATTCTTGCTTCCTATATATGCCTCTTTTTCTCCAAGCTCGTTGTTGTAGATATAGATATCCTCTGTTGCGGCAAGATAGTACTCCTTTGCAGAAGTATGGTCGCCGAGGACAGCAAGCGCCGACGATAGATAAAGCTGTTCCATTGGGTCAAGAGATTCATTTTCAAGAATATATTTTATATCATTGAGAACAGGTTCGCCCATTGACGCAAGTCCGAGATAGCAGGCAGCCGCCGTGCCGGAATATTCGGTAACGGCAATTTCTCTGCGGAAAAGTGCTGCCGCATTTTCATCTGCAAGCTCCGGATCTGCCGTTATCATAAGCGCCGTAAGCTCGGCATCTCTTTCGGAATAGGGCAGAAGCTTTTCAAAGTATTGTTCGCCGATACCGCCGTGTGCCGCAAGATATTCGTCCTTTGTGATAAAGCCGTATTGCAGGAGTGCATAGTCATAAGCAAGCTGCAGATCGGAGCGTGCGGAATAGCTGCGTATAAGATTTTGGAGTATGCTTGTGCAGAATATATAATTTTTGTCAATAAACGCAAGCCGTACAGGCCAGCGTGTCGGGTTTATCTCAAGCTTTTCCGAAGAAAGGTCATACAGGTTTACAATATTCATCTCAACGGAGGTCTTGACTACTTCAAATGAAAGCTCTACGGCATCGGAGCAGGTGCCGTTTTTTGCACTGAAAAGCACCTTGTATTCGCCGATGGGCAGCTTGCCGAAGTTTATGGTCTTTCCGGAAACGGAAGTTAAGGTCTTTTCAAAATTTGTTCCCGTTACCTTTGCAGTTATCTCGGTCGAGGCGTCATTATCGCCGCCGTGTGCCTTTGCAGCAACGCAGATATCGTCACCGTCCGTATATTCACGAAGAACGGTAGTTGTCAGGAAGAACGGCTGCGTAACAATAAGCGGAGATTTGCCTGCGCCTGCCATGAGCAGTCCGTCAGCGTCGGTTCCGACCGCCTGTGCGGTGCAGCGCCATTCGGTTATGTTGTCCGGTACTTCGAATGTAAATGTGGCAGTACCGTTTGCATTTGTTGTGGCAGTCAGGAATGCACTTGTGTCCTTAAAATCCTTTCGGGTGTAGCTTATGTCATAACCGCCGCCGCCTTTTTCACTCATTGAACTGTAATCAGGCTTGTGCTCAATATATGAGCAGTGTTCTATATAATTGGGGTAGTAAGCGCATTTGTAAAGCTTGGTAAGCGGATCGGCAGGATTATCCGAAATGGACAGTGCCGCTTCATCAACAACGCTCAGCGAAACGGAAGCGCCGCTTGCAGGCTTGCCGTTTTTGTCCTTTACGCTGACTGTGACGGATGCCGTGTCACCGGGACGGTATTTGTCATTTGCGGCAGTTGCCGTAACGGTATATTCACGCTCGTCCGGGTCAAAAACAAGATGTGTTGAATTGACCTTGAAGATGTGCTTTCCGTCGAAATATGCCGCCGACATATAAACATTGGGAACATATTCGTTTGTCATTTTGTGCTTAAAAGTCATGCTGTCGGAGGTTGCCATGTGTTTGAGAGAGTCGGTGTATGTCAGGTAGAAAATGCGTCCGTTTGTATTTGTCACTTTAATATTGTAATTTTCCATCAAGGAGAAGTTAAGAGTTTGATCTTCCTTAAATGTTGACAAATAATAATCATCGTCATCACCGGGCAGCTCATCACCGTTTGTGTCCGTGATCATGAATGAGTATTGCTTATACGGATCATTGGCGTATGAATGTTCATATGTGCTGCATATGTAATGATCTTGTATGGTGACGGGATTGTTTTTGCTGTCTTTGTACTTGATATTAACATAATAATTGCTGTTTTTGTGGTCGAGCGGAAGCTCAATGCTGCCGATGCCATTTACGGTATTTGCGGTGTAGGTGCCTAAAGTCTCATTGTGATATTCATAGGTGTATTTTTTCTTGGTGACCTTTTCGATGAAGTCATAGTAAGAGCTTGCTTCTTTCTTTTCGTGCCAGCTTCGGCTGAGAGTTATTGTGACTTCCGTATTTGTGGGAGCACCCTGAAGCTTTTCTAATTCTGTGTTATTGTTTGAATAGTAATATTGCAGTTGAGTGTCAAGTATCTTTTCCGGAACGATTTTTGATGTTTTGAGATCAAGAGTACCGGAGCTGTCCTTTTTTTCAAAGTCTGTCATGAGCATTGTGTCACGATAGAAAGCATATGCGCCGGCATATGAGGTGCTGTATTCATTTTCCGCTTCACCCTGGAGCGTGAAGGCAAATTCCGTGTATTGAGGCAGCCATGTGTCCTGGTCGTTTAAGAGACAGAGTGTTTCTGCATGACCATTTTCATCTGTGACTATATTTACAGAGCCTGTACGCATATCGGAGGATGATACCTTGATATTGAGATTTTCCGCAGGCGTTCCGTCGGTAAATGTAGCGTTCATTGTAATATTAACATTATTTTCCTGTGGATATAAAAGATATTCGGGAATGACAGGATCATAGAAATATGTAGGCTTAACATAATCCTTTATATTAATATTCGTCCGTGAAATAGTATTTTCATCGCTGTATTTTACACCAAGTGACGGAACGATATCTTCCGTAACAAGCGAAAGGTACATAAAGCTTGTTTCATGATCCTTATAGCTTATCTCGGCGGTAAATGTGCCGTCCTTTGCAAGCTTTACGGGGACTTCAATAAGACCTGTTTCATCAAAATCATAACTGTGAAGAATAACGGAAAGCTTGGAGGGAAGCGCATATTTCGTCATACGCGGCTTTACAACGCCCCATACATATATAGTGTCGGTGGAGAGGTATCTTGTTCTGTCGGAGTATATGTAGCTGTAATATTTTTCGGAAAGAGGAGGGTCTTCGTCTGCAAGATAATTAAGGAAGTCGATATATGTGTGACCGTTATATTCTATTTTAAGAATACCGGCTTTTGATTTGTCTGCATGGATCTCTCTGTATGCGGTTCCATCTTTGGAAATGGTGCTCTTGTAGTCGTTACTGCCGCAGCTGAATACAACGGAAGCGCCTGAGGCAGGCTTGCCTGTAGAAGCGTCGTTAACAAAGTATACGGCGTCAGTTTGCGTAACATGAGCGTATACGGAAATATCGCTTACCTGTATCATACGGGATATTAAGATATTATCTCTGTCTTCGCAGGTTATTTCCGCATAATATCTGCCTTCTTCAAGATCGTCAGGCAGTATGATATATGTATATCCGTAACTTCCTTCATACTGCAGCTTCATTGTCTCTGAATAAACAAGCTCAAGCGAGGATTTATCAATGATATCCGTGTAGTTGCTAAGATCAAAATCGTATTTTGCAGAGTCCGACTCTGCAATTTCTTTAAGTGTGGAATAGTATTTTTCATCATCCGTATAGCGGTAAAGCTCTACTTTGTAATTACTGTCCTTGATATTGTCTGAGCAGAAAATTGTGATAAGCTTGGTGTCGCTTGTAAGGAATGTCTCGGAAACACCATAAGGTGCATAGCAGTAGCCTGAAGAAGAGTAGAGGGTGTCCGATGTTTTGAAAGAAAATTCCATGTCCTCGGAAAGTGTTTCACCGTTTAATGACGGCAATCCCTTTTTCAGCTTTACTGTGTACGCTGTTGAAAGCTTCAGATGGTCATCGGGCGCAAAGATAAGATAGTTTTTGTTTTGCAGGAATTTTCCATTGACGGCAGGAGTTATCTCAAAATAATTCTTTGCATTTG
>CASFZT010000010.1 GCA_949299215.1 uncultured Ruminococcus sp. | reverse complement strand
TTGCCGCTTGTAATGGTAATGTACTTCCTCATTGCGCTTCTTGAGGACTGCGGATATATGTCAAGAGTTGCAGTCATTCTCGATCCTATCTTCAAAAAGGTAGGTCTTTCCGGCAAATCCGTAATTCCTTTTGTAATTACGATAGGCTGCGCTGTTCCGGGAATCATGGCAAGCCGTACCATTAAAAATGAACGTGAAAGAAGAGCTACCGCCATGCTTTCGCCGTTTATGCCTTGCGGTGCAAAGATACCGGTTATTGCTCTTTTTGCAGGTGCGTTTTTTGATGAGGCAGGCTGGGTAAGCACGCTTATGTATCTGTCTGGTATTGTTCTGATTTTCTTAGGAGCATGGATTGTCAACAAGATTGCCGGCTATAAATCAAGAAAATCATTCTTTATCATTGAATTGCCTGAATATAAGGCACCATCGGTCTGGGGAGCATTCAAGTCAATGTGTTCAAGAGGTTGGGCGTACATAGTAAAGGCATCTACAATTATTCTTCTCTGCAATACGGCAGTTCAGATAATGCAGACATTTACATGGAACTTTACTGTTGCTCCAACAGCGGATTCTTCTATACTTGCTTCAATTGCACAGCCGTTTGCGTATCTTCTTGTGCCAATCGTAGGCGTACTTTCATGGCAGCTTGCGGCAGCGGCAGTTACAGGTTTTATTGCTAAGGAAAACGTAGTAGGCACACTTGCGGTATGCTTTGTAGGACTTGAAAACCTTATAGACACAGAAGAGCTTGCACTTATGGAAGGCGTGGGCGCAGAAGTGGCAGGTATTATGGCAATCACAAAGGTAGCTGCACTTGCGTATCTGATGTTCAATCTTTATACACCGCCCTGCTTTGCGGCAATCGGTGCGATGAACAGTGAAATGAAGAGCGGTAAATGGGTTTGGGCAGGTATAGGCTTGCAGCTTGGTGTTGGTTATAGCGTTGCATATCTTGTTTATACGATAGGTACGCTAATCACGGCGCCCGAAACCTTGGCGGCTGTTCCGGCAATCGGCGGACTTGTGTTTGTGATCGCATTTGTGGCGGTTATAGCGGGACTTATTTTAAGTGCAAACAGAAAGCTTAAGCTTGAATATGCGTTGGGATGATGATTTATGGAAAATATTATTGTTGCTGCAATTCTTGTTCTGATTATCGGCAGTATTATAATTTATCTTATAAAGGCTAAAAAAAGAGGCGAGACTTGTATCGGCTGCCCGTATTCAAAGAAATGCGGAGGCAGATGTAAAACCAAATAAAGCAATACAAACAAATGGGGGAACGTAGACAAAAAACGAATACGTTCCCTTGTTTGTAATTTTTAAAAATGTGGTTAGCATATGCTAACTTAAGGGAGAATGTTTATGAGCGTTGTAATAGTAGGCGGAAATGAATGTATGACAAGGCAGTATATGGAACTTTGCGGCGAGTATAAATGCAGGGCAAAGGTATATCCTAAAAAGGTAAGCGTACTTAAAAATATAGGTTCTCCCGATCTTTTGGTGCTGTTTACAAACACGGTATCACATAAAATGGTGCGCTGTGTACTGAATGAAACCAGAGGGCAGGGAACAAAGATCGCCCGTTCGCACAGCAGCTCCATGTCGGCACTGAGAAAAATACTGGAGGAGCATACATAGAAAACAGGAGGTTTTATATATGTCGGAGGAGCTTGTTATAAGGCAGTGTTCGCCTACACTTGCGGGAATGAAAACGGGTAATCTTTTTACCTGCACATATGCAAATGCAAAGGAGATGCAGAATAACGTGCGCTATTGGAATAAACGCCTGTCGGGAAAGGGACTGCGTGTTATTCCGCTTCGGTTTAAGAATAACCGTGCTTTGATATATATTTACCGTCCCGTCAGATTGTTATATGATCTAAAGAACGATACTGCACGCAAATTGCTTGATGAAAGAGGATATTGTACGGAAGAGCCGCAGAAATGCATTGTGCAGCTTGTAAAACGTTTGGCGGAATGTGAGGAATTTCCGCATGAGATAGGCTTGTTTCTGGGTTATCCTCCGGAGGATGTCTGCGGCTTTATTGAAAATAAGGACGGCTGTAAATGCATAGGCTGCTGGAAGGTTTACGGCGATGTGGAAGCGTCAAAAAAAATGTTTGCCAAGTATAAAAAGTGTACCGATGTTTATTGCTCACAATATGCAAAGGGCAGACCGATAGAACGGCTTGCATTGGCTGTATAACTTAGGCAATATGGACCCCGCCACCTCAGAGGCGGGGTCCATATTCAGTTTCAGTTGAGGTTCAATCCCCAACTGAAACTTCATCGCAGCTTCGCTGCGGCTTGCTGCGTTGAATGACGGGGCAAGCCGCTTATTGAAAATATTGAAAATATCAATAAAAGTCTTGCACTGTCACGCAAAATGTTGTACAATTAAAGAAAAACGACCTATGGGAGATATTGATATGAAAACATTATACTTTATTACGGGAAGTCAGGACCTTTACGGCGAAGAAACTCTTGCACAGGCAGAGCGTGATGGCAAAGAAATCGCAGAATATTTATCTGCACAGCTTAAAGGCATTGCGGACGTTATTGCTTGCCCTATTGTAAGAAACAGCACCGAAGCGGAGGATATCTGCATTAAAGCCTCTGCCGATAAGGACTGCATCGGAACAATTTTCTGGATGCACACTTTTTCACCTGCAAAGATGTGGATAAAGGCACTTCAGGCAAACAGAAAGCCTATGCTCCATCTTCATACGCAGTATAATGAAAAGCTGCCGTACAGTACGATAGATATGGATTTTATGAATCTTAATCAGTCCGCACACGGCGACAGAGAATTTGGTTTTATCTGCACAAGACTTGGCATAAAGCGTGAGATCATTGTGGGATATTATAAGCACACCTCTGTCATAAATAAAATAAAAGCCTTTGCTCAGGCTGCTGTTGCCGTTGATTTCGGCAAAAATTTAAAGCTTGCCATGTTCGGAAACAATATGCGTGACGTTGCTGTAACTGACGGTGACAGAGTTGAAGCCGAGATAAAATACGGCTGGAATGTGAATTATTACGGCATAGGCGATCTGTGCGATATAATAAATGCAGTCACGGCAGATGAAGTGTCCGTAAAAATGACGGAATATCATGAAAAATATACATTTACCACGGATAATACACAAGCTGTTGAGGAACAGGCACGCTATGAGATCGCACTTGAAAAATTCATGCAAAGAGAAAAAATTTCCGCATTTACAGATACATTTGAAGACCTGCACGGACTGAAACAGCTCCCCGGACTTTCTGTACAAAATCTTATGGCAAAGGGCGTTGGTTTCGGTCCCGAGGGTGACTTTAAAACAGCTGCACTTGCAGCTGTGCTTTATAAAATGTCGGAGGGCAGAAAAGGCGCTACGGGATTTATGGAGGACTATACATACGACCTTACCGAAAATGAACAGCTTGAGCTTGGAGCGCATATGCTTGAGGTTTCGCCCGTGTTTGCGGATACAAAGCCGGAAATACAGGTGCATCCTCTCGGAATAGGCGGAAAAGCTGACCCTGCACGTCTTGTTTTTGACGGTGTTAAAGGAGATGGAATTGCCGTTTCTCTTGTTGATATGGGCAATCGTTTCAGACTCATATGTGCGGAAATTGAGCTTGTAAAGCAGCCGCAGGCTATGCCAAAGCTGCCGGTTGCAAGACTTATGTGGAAGATAAAGCCCGACTTTGAAACAGGCGCTGCGGCTTGGATATATGCAGGCGGTGCGCATCATGCTGTTGTTTCTACCGCACTTACGGCAGACGATATAAGACTTTATGCAAAGCTTACGGATACGGAGCTTGTTGTCATTGATGATAAGACTGACATTGCAGAGCTGGAAACACATCTTGAAATGCTTGACTGCATTGCAAATATGAAAAAATGAGAGGATAAGCTATGACCAACGCAGAAAAAATTTTGTCTGGAAAAACATATCTCGGGATAGAGCTTGGCTCTACACGAATAAAAGCCTGTCTTACGGACGACAGCTTTTTACCTGTTGCGGCAGGGTCTTATTCATGGGAAAACCGCTTTGAAAACGGATTCTGGACATATTCTCTTGAGGACATACATAACGGCATAAGAGCTTGTTATGCCGATCTTGTGAAAAATGTAAAGGAAAAATACGGCGCTGATTTGACGGAAGTCGGAGCGATCGGAGTTTCTGCAATGATGCACGGCTACATGGCTTTTGATAAGGATAATGATCTGCTTGTGCCGTTCAGAACATGGAGAAATACAACTACCGCACAAGCTGCAGACGAGCTTACAAATTTACTGGGATTTAATATTCCGCAGCGCTGTAGCATTTCCCATTTATATCAGGCAATACTTAATAAAGAGGAGCATCTTTCAAGGCTTGCATATATAAATACTCTTGCAGGATATATTCATTTTCTTTTTACGGGCAGATTTGAAGTCGGTATAGGAGAAGCTTCGGGAATATTTCCTGTGGAGAGTATGCAATACAACGCTGAATATGTGAAAAAAACGGAGGCTCTTTTTAAAGAAAAAGGCTTTTCGCATAAGCTTGCCGATATTCTTCCCATTCCGAGAAATGCAGGATATAAGGGCGCTGTGCTTACCGAAAAAGGTGCGGCGTTCCTTGACCCGACGGGAAATCTTAAATCGGGAATACCCGTTTGTCCTCCCGAAGGCGATGCAGGAACGGGCATGACCGCAACTAACAGTATAAGAGAAAAAACCGGAAATGTTTCGGCAGGAACGTCCGTGTTTTCAATGCTTGTGCTTGAAAAGCCGCTAAAGGGATATTATCCCGAAATCGATGTTGTTGCCACGCCAAACGGACTTCCCGTGGCAATGGTGCATTGCAATAACTGCTGCGGCGAGGTTGATGCATGGGTGAAGCTTTTCAGCGAATTTGCAAAGCTTTCCGGAATTGATATGGATAGATCGGCACTGTATGAGCTTTTGTATAAAAATGCCGCAGATTCATATATCGGCGACAGCGGACTTGCCGTGTATAATTTTATTTCGGGAGAACCCGTCGCAGGCGTTGAAGAAGGGCATCCCATGTATTTCCGCAAGGGGAACAGCAAGCTTACACTCGGCAGCTTTTTTAGAGCGCAGCTTTATTCTTCTGCGGCGGCACTTAAAATTGGAATGGATATTCTTTTTGAAAATGAGTCTGTCTTGGCTGAATGCTTTACGGGACATGGCGGATTATTTAAAATAAAGGGCGTTGCACAACAGATATTTGCAGACGCAATAAACACAAAATTCAGAACAATGGAAACCGCAGGCGAAGGCGGAGCATGGGGAATGTCGTTGCTTGCAGCATATATGCAAAAAGGAAACGGCAGGACTCTTGAAGATTTTCTTGATGAAGATGTATTTTCGGGTATGTCATCATGTACGCTTTCACCGTCTTCGGAAGGGCGTGCGGATTTTGAACGCTTTATGGAAAATTACAAATGCGGTCTTGCATTTCAGCAGAAAAGGAAAGGGTGAAGCGTATGCTTGAAAGCTTAAAACAGCAGGTGCTTGAAGCAAATTTGATGCTTCCGAAATACGGTCTTGTAACATTTACCTGGGGCAATGTTTCAGCCGCAGACAGAGAAAGCGGTATGCTGGTAATAAAGCCGTCGGGGGTTGAGTATGACAGGCTTACTGCGGACGATATGGTCGTTGTGGATATAAAAAGCGGCGAAGTTGCAGAAGGCAGATATAAACCGTCAAGCGATACTCCCACCCACCGCAGACTCTATCTCGAATTTTCCGAGATAGGCGGCATAGTTCATACACACAGCCGTTGGGCGACTTCCTTTGCACAGGCAGGTATGCCTATAATACCAATGGGAACAACACACGGCGATTATTTCTACGGCGATATCATATGCACAAGAGATATGACCGAAACGGAGATAAACGGCGAATACGAATGGGAAACAGGTACTGTCATAGTTGAAGCGTTCGGAAATCGTAAGCCGATGGATACTCCTGCCGTGCTTGTAAAAAATCACGGACCCTTTGCATGGGGCACTAATGCCGCAAATGCAGTACATAATGCAGTAGTGCTTGAGGAGATAGCATTCATGAATTATCATGCAATGATGATGAACAAGAACTGCGGGGCAATGCCGAGGTCACTTCTTGATAAGCATTATTTCCGCAAGCATGGAGATAATGCTTATTACGGGCAGAAATAACCGCTTAAAAAATAAAGAAGGAGGATATATGCTTCTGACAAAGCATGGCATAAATATGAAGTACAACTTTTACGGCTGGGAAACAGCAGATGCAAAACCGATAAATAACGATTATCCTGGCATAGAAAATCCGATCGATCTTTATAATGCCCTGTCGGAAATATGGTCTGCCGAAACCTGCGCTCCAAGGCTGAGGGATAAATGGACAAAGGAAAATAAAACAAAGGGTCAATGTTCAATAACGGCGTTTTTGACACAGGATATTTTCGGCGGCAAGGTTTACGGTATACCTCTTGAGGACGGAAATTTTCATTGCTATAACGTCATAGGCAATTGCTGCTTTGACCTTACAAGCGAGCAGTTCGGTGAGAAAGCAAAGGAGCTTGTCTATGAAAATAACCCCGAGCAGTTCAGAGAAGTGCATTTTGCAAAAGAAGAAAAGAAATTGCGATATGAGCTTTTAAAAAAGAGGTTATCGGAGAGCTTGAATAAGTAAAAAACAGGTGAACAGTATGAACAGTGTCAATAAAACCTTGTATATCCCACTTTACGGAAAGGCATATGTCAGCAGAAAGGATATCATACTGAAAGACGTAAAAGCTGAAGAAATATGTGAAAAAGAACAGTTCCCTCTTAAAGGCAAGGCAAAATCAAAATGGCTTGCATATTACATGGCAATGCGTGCAAGGGTATTTGATGACTGGACAAGCGAGAAATTGACAGAATATTCCTACGCTCTTGTTCTGCATATTGGCTGCGGAATGGACAGCCGTGTGTTAAGAGTTAAGCACACAGAATGTATGTGGACAGACGTTGATTTTCCGCAGGTGATAGACGAACGTCAAAAATACTATACCGAAACTGAAAATTACAAAATGCTTGGCGCAGATACATCAAAGACTGATTGGATAGAGGGACTTCCCGCCAGCGACTGTGCCGTCATTCTTTTAGAAGGAATAAGTATGTATTTGACGAATGAGCAGGTGTCAGGGCTTTTCAAAGCGTTGGAAAACAAATATGACCGTGTACATATTCTTATGGACGTATATACGGATTTTGGAGCAAAAGCCTCAAAATACAAAAATCCCATAAATGATGTGGGAGTAACAAAGGTTTATGGGGTAGATGCTCCCGAAGAGGTTCTTGACGGCAGCAGTATTATGTTTCTGAAAGAGCATGACATGACTCCCGAAAATCTCGTCAATGAGCTTGCCGGATTTGAAAAAAGATTTTTTAAGATTATGTTTGCAGGCAGGACGGCTAAAAAGATGTACAGGCTGTATGAATATCTGAAGAAATGATACGAAAATATATTTTCCTCAAAACATCAAGACAAATCCTGTTCTATATGTTATTATATAGTTACGATATCGTAAAAGGGTGATCACTGTGAATAGTTTTGAAGTTCTGTCAATAGCGCTATGCTATATTGAGGAAAATCTTTCATCTGTTACACCGGAGCTTTGTGCGGAAAAATGCTGTTATTCCCTTTCAAATCTGCAAAAAATGTTTCGGCGTGTACTGCAGATCGGCGTCAGCGATTATATTTCACGGCGTAAGCTTACCTGTGCAGCAGGCGAGCTTATAGAAACGGACGGCAGTATTACGGATATTGCTTTGAAATACGGCTACAATTCTCCCGAGGTTTTTACCCGTGCCTTTGTGCGCCTCTGGAATATTACTCCTTCGGAATTCAGAAGAGAAAGACGCTTCAGCAAAATTTTCCCCAAGCTTACCATTCCCATAGACGCTGTTGACGGGGAAGGAGTTGTTTTTATGTATAGCCAAAAAAAATTTGATGTGTCCGAGTTATATGATTTTATTACGTCCCGTAACGGAAAATATGTTGTCTGCTTTGATATGTATAAGCTCATGGAGATAAACGGAAAATATGGTCACAAAGCAGGAGATGTTGCAATTGCCGAGTGCCTGCACAGAATAGAGGCAGAATCCGACGAGGATATGCTTCCTATACGCATAGGCGGCGACGAGTTTGTGCTTATAACAAACTATGATAAAGAAGAGGACGCAAAGCAAATTGCTGAAAAAATTCTTTTTCATAATGGTGAAACGGTTAAATGTGAGGAACACGAATTCCCCGTTTCAATGCACTGGGGCCTTACTGTTATCCCAAAGGGAAATCTGCAATATGATAAGCTTTTTTCGGATTTTGTGATATCTGCGATAAAGAATTTGGATTAATTTATCTTTTTACGGGATGTCTGATAACGGTCTTTAGTCTTTCGGGAGCACATTTTCTCGGGTCGGATAAATATATCTCATGGTGCATACGGTTGCCCGAAAAATCCTCCTCATAACCGTTTTCGAGAGCATATTGTTTCATCATAGATATGCTTTCAGGCTCATTATCATAAGAGCCGATATGCATTATCTGAACGCATAACCCTTCGGTAAATTTCATAAGCCTTGCCTTGGACAGATCAAGGTGAGGCTTTTTCTTTTGTAAAACTGTCTTAGCGTTTTCAAAGACAGTTTCTGTTACAAACTCCGGCTGACGTATCATTGAGACCCATTTGAATTCAGATTTGTCCGTAATATTTGTTCCGTCAAAGGATACACCGTCACCGTACCATAGTCCCTCCAAAGGCGGTACCACATATTCAAAATAACCATAGGGCTGTGTGCCGTTCATCTTGGACATCTTTATGGTGAATGACAAGCCGTAGAGAATTTCCATAGCCTCTTTGTATTCGTCGCAGGTATTGGGATTGCCTTTCCCGTCTGCCGCAATAAAAATCATTTCGGGTACATCTATGATAGATGGATTGCATTTCGGCTGATACAGATCCTTGAATTCCTTTTTGTAGTCGAATTTTTCCATGGTTATTGCTCCTCCTTTGTATAGGTTTGCGTTTCAAAATTCCAATATTCCATAAACGGTGTGTCATTCTCATATATCCACGAGGAAATCAGACCGGGAGTAATTTCAAGAACACATTCATCGGGATGATTTGACCAACGTGCAACGGCTGACGGAAAATGACGGTTCATTGCGTCTATAAAAAAGCTGTTGTCATGAGGTCTGCCGACAAATTTACATTTTCCCTCCACGGAAATGTTGTTTATGCAAAGGGAAACCTTTGGATTTGACTTAATTTGCCTGCATTTCAGATAATTTTCATTTGTCTGACAGTAAAATTTGCCGTTAATAACGACAACGCTCATGGCTCTTGATGTAACTCTTTTATCCGAACAGGTGGATAATATCATTATTCCATAGCCGTTAAATGCGTGCTTTAGAGCGTTTAAAAATTTTAAAAAGAAAATGTTTGAAAGATTTTGAGTAGGGTGGGAACTGGGAACTAAAAACAATGGGGGTGGGAACTACGTTTTTCCTCTATTGTTATATCAATTCCGCAACGCCAAGAACTAATCCGAAGCATCGAAATTCTTTGTCAATTAAGCTAATATCATCATAATCCGGATTGAGCGAAACGAGATGATTACCCTTGTATTTTTTTATATATCCTTTACCATCCACATAGAAAATGCCAATTTGTCCGAGGTCGACCGCAGGCTGTTGGCGCACGAGGATGTAATCACCATCCTCAAATTCAGGCATCATACTGTCGTCATCAACCACGAGAATGAAATCTGCCTTTCGGCTTATAGGCGTTTCAACAACATTAATAGTATCCCACTGTTCATAGTCAAACAGCTCATCACCGAAACCTGCGGAAACACGGTTGTCAGAGCATGACAGGGTTATGGTTCTTACTGTCGGCTCTTCGACCTGATCCTCATACATTTCTGCCAAAGCAGAAGCTCTGCCGATAAGTTTCATCTGCTCCCGTTCGGGCAACCTTTTATAATATGAAATAAGCTCCTGCTCATCGGCACTAAGGTTCGGTGAGCTTTTTTCTTGTCCGGTAATAAGATAATCTATATCAGTTGATAGATAATTGGCTACTAATTTAATTTTATCACAAGAGGGGCTTTGTTTTATCCATTTTCCTATAGTGCCATTTCCAAGTCCGACAGCTTGTTCTAATGCAGTAATACTCATGCCTTTGGCATTTGCAAGCTGTCTAATAGTATCAACAATGCACAATAAAAAAACCTCCTTATAGCAATAATTCACAAACTTAGAAAATAATCTAATATTATATTAACATTTAGATTATTTTCTACTATAATTTACTTAGTGAACCAAACAAGCGCAAAAATCCCTTG
Organism: uncultured Ruminococcus sp.; assembly: GCA_949299215.1. GTDB lineage: Bacteria > Bacillota > Clostridia > Oscillospirales > Ruminococcaceae > UMGS363. The sequence goes on along the minus strand of CASFZT010000010.1, from coordinate 9,335 downwards.
GTTTACAGTAATATTGTAGCATAAGGAACTTGAAAAAACAATAGAAACGGAGGAAAAAATGATGAACGATTTAAAATTGTTCAGTAATTCGGAGTTCGGAGAACTCGGAGTGCTTATGATTGACGGAAAAGAGTGGTTTCCTGCACATCAATGTGCAAAGATTTTAGGATATTCCAATCCTCGTGATGCCGTGCGCAGACATTGTAAAACAGAGGGTGTCGTGAAACACGACGGGGTCTCCTACACTACAAATCAGCACGGCATAACTACACAGCAGGTTACGGAAATCAAGTACATCAACGAGGGCAATCTTTACCGCCTTATCGTATCAAGTAAGCTCCCTGCGGCAGAGAAGTTTGAGAAATGGGTATTTGAGGAAGTTCTTCCAAGTATCCGCAAAAACGGCAGTTATGGCAGCTATGGAAACATCAACATTGAGCAGGTCATAGCTCAGACAGCGACAACGGTTGTAAGCGAGGTTGTTAAACAGCTTGTGCCTGTTCTGACAGCGGCGGTTTGTACTGCATCACACACCACGAAAAGCCATGGCAAAAGCAAAGCTAAGAAATATTGCGCTGAAAAACAACCCTGCAAAATGGAAATGCTGCCGCCTGAAATTAAGGAACGTGCCGATGAGATGCTCTGCTCGGGCAAATATTCCTGCCAACAGGTTGCAAATTATGTCATAAATTCCACAGGGCAGTATATTTCACAGGTTGCAGTAAGCAGATACAAAAGAAATCATTTTGCTATAGAAGATGAGCAGTTAAGTTTATTGGAGGTGTAACACATGAACATAGCAAAAGGTTTTAAATCCAAGCGTGAAGAACATGACCTTGAACAGCAGGAGCTTGCTAAAAGAGCAGGTGTGAGCAAGTCCATGATATGTGCAATTGAAAAAGGACAGCGTATGCCATCGCTGTCACCAGTTCACGGTATATCAGCTTATCATGTATATCTCCGCTTTCACGTATGGCAAAAACAACGTCTGCACTTTCGTTTTCAAGAAGATGAAACAACTGCTCATGCGGAACAATATGCAGTCTTGGGTGAAGATTTGGAAATTCATCGGACATGATGTGCAGTATTTCGGACATAGAGTTAAACTGAGCATAGTTGCTTAATCCTATGGAAAGAGAATCTATTTTTCTTTCGGTAGGATCGCTGAATCTCTTTTTTGCATGCTCAGCAATATCAATCATGTTTTTTGCGTCAATCACAAAGGCCTGTCCCTCGGGCGTAAGCTCCACAATACGGGTAGAACGTCTGAATAATTTTACATTCAGTTCGCTCTCAAGAGATTTTATCTGATGCGTGACAGCAGGCTGTGTAACATTGAGATGCACTGCTGCACGTGCAAAGCTGAGCGTGTTTGCAACTGCTAAAAAGCAGGTGAGCTGAAATATATTCATATTATCATTCCTTATTGATAAGATATGCTTATTATATAATTCAAATGTATTAAAGTCAAGTGGATTAATAAATAAAATTTATTACACTTAATAAAAATCTAATAATAAATTAGCACTCTCTCGTTGACAATGCTAATTATTTGTGCTATTATATAAGCAATACCGCAAGAGCTTGTGCAGAGCTGTCAAGCGGGCTTTGTGCGGTATTGCCATATAGTAAAATAAGCTGAAGCTAAAGTAATCGATAGAAGGAGTTTATGATTTAATGATTAAAATACTGAAAAATCTGAAAAAGAAAGAATGGGCGTTAGCCTTAGCGGCAGTAGTTTTTATCTTCGTGTCGGTATGGGCTGAACTGACGATGCCGGAGTATATGTCCGAGATAACGATGCTTGTCCAGACAGAGGGCAGCGAGATGTCGGAGATAATAGCTGCCGGTTTGAAAATGCTTATGTATGCACTTATTAGCTTGGCAGCAACGGTGTGTACATCAATTTGTTCTGCAAGCATTGCAACGGGATTTGGTGCGGATATACGCAGCAAGCTGTTCCATAAGGTGCAGTCCTTTTCAATGGAAGAGATAGGACGCTTTTCAACGGCAAGTCTTATAACCCGTACCACAAATGACGTTGTACAGGTGCAGATGCTGATAGTCTTGGGACTTCAAATGCTGCTTAAAGCTCCCATTATGGCAGTATGGGCGATCTGCAAGATATTGAACAAGTCATGGCAGTGGACGTTTTCCACGGCAATGGCAGTAGTTATCCTTATGCTTGTTGTTGTAGTTTGTATTGTGGTTGCACTCCCGAAATTCAAAAAGATGCAGCAGCTTACGGATAATCTTAACCGTATAACAAGAGAGCACCTTACGGGACTTAAGGTCGTTCGTGCGTATAATGCCGAGGAGTATCAGGAAAAGAAGTTTGAGGGTGCAAATGAGGAGCTTACCTATGCCAATTTGTTTGCACAGCGTACTATGGCGTTTCTGATGCCGAGTATTCAGCTTGTCATGAGCGGACTTTCTCTGTCGATATATTGGATAGGTGCATACCTTATAAATACTGCCGGGGTAAAGGATAAGATAACTCTGTTTTCCGATATGATGGTTTTCACACAGTATTCAATACAGATAGTCATGTCATTTATGATGCTTGTTATGATATTTATGATACTGCCGAGATCGTCTGTTGCCGCTTCACGTATAAATGAAGTACTGGATACACAGCCGTCTGTGCATGACGGAGATAAAACAGAGGGCGTAAAAGGGAAAGAGGGCGAAGTTGAATTTTGCAACGTTTCTTTCCGTTATCCCGATGCGGAAGAATATGTTTTGCAGAACATTTCATTTACTGCAAAAAAGGGCGAAACGGTCGCATTTATAGGTTCTACCGGCTGCGGAAAAAGTACGGCTGTAAATCTTATACCGCGTTTTTATGACGCAACGGAAGGAAAGGTGCTTGTAGACGGGGTTGATGTAAGGGAATATTCGCAGAAAGCACTGAGAAATAAGATAGGTTATGTTTCGCAGAAATCAATACTGTTTACCGGAACGATAAGCTCAAATGTCGCATATGGCGATAATGGAAGAGAGCAGGCTGACAGAGATAAGGTAATAGAAGCTGTTGATACCGCACAGGCAGCTGAGTTCGTGCAGAATATGGAGGATACCTATGACGGCTATGTGGCACAGGACGGCTCCAATTTGTCGGGCGGACAGAAGCAGCGTATTTCCATTGCAAGAGCAATTGCAAGAGATCCGGAGATATTCATATTCGATGATTCGTTCTCTGCACTTGACTATAAGACAGATCGTGTGCTTCGTAAAACTTTGGACGAGAAATGCAAGGATTCAACAAGAATAATAGTTGCACAGCGTATAGGAACGATACGTGACGCAGATAAGATAATTGTACTGGACGAAGGAAGAGTAGCGGGAATGGGTACTCATGCGGAACTTATGGAAAATTGTGAGGTATACCGACAGATCGCCTTGTCTCAGCTTTCAAAGGAGGAGCTTGCGTAATGAATAATAAAGAATACAGCCACGCGCAGGCAAGAGTGCACAGAGGTCCCGGATTTGGAGGCAGAGGCGGCGGAGAAAAAGCCAAGGATCTTGTGGGAACATGGAAAAAGCTTTTTGCTTTCTGCCGTAAGTATATAGCACCGATCATAATTTCACTTATTTGTGCCGTGCTTGGAACAATACTCACTCTTATGGGACCGGATAAATTATCCGATATGACGGATATCATAACGGAGGGAATAAAGCCGGATACTGAAATGCTTACGCAGATATCAGAAGGCATTGCAGATAATGTTTCGGAAAATATGGAATCCGTGATGAACAGTATTTCCGCAAATATAAGCGACAGTGTAAAACTTCAGGAAAATGCACTTAAAGTTATATCCGATACCGATATTTCCGATGAAGATAAAATGGCATTTCAGCAGATAATGGCTGATATGGAAAAAGCGGCATCTCCTGAAGAGGGCAGTGCCTTGCTTATGACATTGCCGGACAGTGTGCTTGATGTGCTTTTTGATGAAATAGAGGTAAATGGTTCAGCTATTTCCGGTAAGGAGCAGATAGCAGCTGTAAAGCTTCTCAGCAATGCCGAAGGCAAGGACGAAAGTGATGTGCAGACGGTATTGAATGAACTTCCGGACAGCGTGACTGCCGCTCTTTATACTGCAATAAATATTGAGGGAACAGAAATCTCCGCAGAAGACCAGCGTGCAATGATAGATGTTCTTTCGGGGATTGATGGTGAGGATCAGGAAGCTTCCCTTAAAGCCTTTGACAGTCTGCCAAAATCGATATATGAACTTGTAAAGCCGGAAATAGATATGGATAAGATACTGACCGTCGGTATTATACTTGTGGCTATGTATGTATTTAGCTGGATATTTTCCGCAGTTCAGGGCTGGACAATGGCAACGGTCACGCAGCGTGTGTCAAAGCAGATGCGTTCCGATATTGAAAAGAAGATAAACCGTCTTCCAATGTGGTTTTATAATAAAACAAGCACGGGCGACGTACTTTCACGTGTGACAAATGACGTAGATACAATAGGACAGTCACTTAATCAGAGTTTGGGAAATCTTGTTCATGCGATAGTTCTTTTTGTGGGCAGCTTTATTATGATGCTTATAACGGATGGTTGGATGACTCTTACTGCGGTAGTTTCAAGCCTGCTTGGATTTGTTCTGATGTTTGCCATTATGGGCAGAAGCCAGAAATACTTTTCGGCTCAGCAGAAGTGCCTTGGAATTTTAAACGGACATATTGAAGAAATGTACGCAGGTCATACCGTTGTCAGAGCGTATAACGGAGAAGAGGCTTCATGCAGAGAGTTTGAGAAAATGAACGAAAATCTGCGCAGAAGCGGATTTAAAGCACAGTGTCTTGCAGGACTTATGCAGCCGATAATGGGTTTTATAGGCAATCTCGGATATGTTGCGGTGTGCGTTGTCGGAGGTGCTATGGCTCTTAACGGACATATTGGCTTTGGCGTAATAGTTGCGTTTATGATGTATGTAAGATATTTCACACAGCCCCTTTCTCAGATTGCGCAGGCTATGCAGTCGCTTCAGTCTGCCGCAGCCGCAGGCGAGCGTGTCTTTGAATTTCTTGAAGCAGAAGAGATGGAGGATGAAAGCGGCAAGACTGCAAAGCTTGGAGATGTAAAGGGTACGGTAGAATTTGAGCACGTAAAATTCGGATATGAGGATTCTGATAATATAATAATCCACGACTTCTCCGCAAAGGCAAAACCGGGACAGAAAATAGCAATAGTAGGTCCTACCGGCGCAGGTAAGACCACAATGGTAAATCTTCTTATGCGTTTCCATGAGATACAGGGCGGTGAGATACGAATAGACGGTGTTCCGACAAAGGAGCTTACCCGTGAGCAGGTGCACGACCAGTTCTGTATGGTTTTGCAGGATACGTGGCTCTTTGAAGGTACGGTAAGAGAAAATCTTGTTTATTGTGCCGATGACGTGAGTGATGAAAAGATCGTAGCGGCTTGCAAGGCGGTAGGTCTTGACCACTTTATCAGAACGTTGCCGCATGGCTATGATACCGTGCTTAACGACCAGACTAATTTGTCACAGGGACAGAAGCAGCAGCTCACAATTGCACGTGCAATGATAGCCGACAGGCCCATGCTTATACTTGATGAAGCGACATCCTCGGTAGATACACGAACAGAGCAGCAGATACAGACCGCAATGGATAAGCTTATGGAAAACCGCACGTCATTTGTTATTGCACATCGTTTGTCAACAATAAAAAATTCCGATCTTATACTGGTTATGAAGAACGGAGATATTATTGAAAGCGGTACACATGATGAGCTGCTTGCGAAAAACGGATTTTATGCTGAGCTTTACAACAGCCAGTTTGAAGACCGTGCATCCTGATAAAAGGAGATATCCGATATGAAGATAAGATATATTACAATTGAACGTGAATATGGCAGCGGCGGCACGAGGATAGCAAAGCGTGTCGCCGAGGAAACGGGAATTTCCTGTTACGGCAGAGAAATTCTCGAAGCCGTTTCAAAAAGATACGGTGTTTCTCTTGATGAGATACAGAAGTATGAGGAAAAGGTGTCAAACAGTTTTTTGTATACGGTATATATGATGACTCAGGCAAACAGCGGAAACAGCGATATGCTCTCTAAGGAAGGCTATATCTTTGTGGCAGAGCAAGCCGAGATACAAAAGATGGCACATAACGGAAGGTCTATATTTTTAGGGCACTGTGCATCTGAGGCACTGAAAGATGAAAAGGGTGTTTTAAGAGTGTTTATCCGCTGCTCCGATAATGAGATGAAGAAAAAGTACATAACGGAGGAGTATGGTATACCGGAAAAGGATGCGGAGAGCGTCAGAAAATATTTTGATAAGAAACGTGCAAATTATTTTTATGCCAATACCGCAAAGCATTGGCAGGATACAAAAAATTATGATCTGATAATGGACAGTGCCGTTTTAGGTATAGATGGCTGCGTTGCCGTGCTGAAAAGCCTTGTGAATATGTAAATTTAAAACACTCTCTTTTATCCGCAAAAAGAGAGTGTTTTTGACCTTTATGCCGTTTTGTGAATATGCTTTTGATTTGATATTGTTTTTTTGTTGACTTTATGGGGTAAGTAGAGTATAATTATAATAATTATAAAAAGGAGGTAATTATATTATGAGATACGAAATCAAAGGCGGTTCTTTTCCGGTGCTGATGTGTAGCCTAAACGATTCGGAATCAATTTGCTGTCAGAGAGGTGCAATGTCATGGATGACGCCGAATATGCAGATGTCAACGACAGGCAACGGCTTGGGAAAAATGTTTTCAAGAGCGATATCGGGGGAGTCGATTTTCCGTAATAAATATACGGCAACGGGAGGTCCGGGCGAGATCGCATTTTCGTCTACGGTGCCCGGCAGTATTCTTGCCGTTGAAATATCTTCTTGCAAAAGTATCATCGCACAAAAATCCGCATATCTTGCATCGGTCCCGTCCGTTGAAATGAATATATTCTTCCAGAAGAAATTCGGCGCAGGATTTTTCGGCGGTGAAGGCTTTATCATGCAGCAGTTTACCGGTGACGGAACGGTTTTCCTTGAAATAGACGGAAGCTTGATCGAATATGAGCTTGCTGCGGGTCAGTCGCTGATACTTGATACAGGCTATCTTGTGGCAATGGACGCTACTTGTTCCATGAATATAGAATCAGTGGGAAACGGCGGCTTGGGAAATGTGATTTTTGGCGGAGAGGGACTTTTTAATACAAAAGTTTCGGGACCGGGTCATGTATGGCTACAGAGTATGCCTGTACCGGCACTTGCAAATTCCATCAGACCGTATATTTCCACAAATAACTGAGATAGGCCTCCGAAATATTCGTGCGAAGCTTTGCACGAATTGCTGTAAATGAAAAAGGAGGCAGGATAATGAAGAAAATACTTGCTGCGGTATTGTCTTTGAATATGCTTTTTTTGTCTGCCTGTGCAAATGGCAATGTTTCGGATACTGCAATAACGGAGAAAACCGTAATGACCACGGCAGAAACCGATGCACAGCAGGAGGAAGAATGGCTTGGCAGACCGGTTAAGTATATTGACGATAAATACCGTACCTTTTATGAGATATTTGTTTATTCGTTTTACGACAACAATGGGGACGGCGTGGGAGATATAAACGGCGTCAGAGAAAAGCTTGACTATCTTAATGACGGAGATGACAGTACGGCGGACGATCTTGGTATAAACGGCATATGGCTCATGCCTGTTATGCCTTCAACTACTTATCATAAATATGATGTTACAAATTATATGAGTATTGACCCTGAATACGGCACGATCGGCGACTTCAAATCATTGCTCGATGATTGTCACAGCAGAGGTATATGCGTGATAATTGATCTGCCGCTTAATCACAGCTCGGATAAACACCCGTGGTTTACCGAAGCGGCGGAGTATCTGCGGAATTTGCCCGAGGATAAAGAGCCCGATCCGACGGAGTGCCCTTATGTGGAATATTATAATTTTTCAAAAGAGGGCGGAAGCGGATATGCTGCCGTTGAGGGCAGCAGCTGGTTTTATGAAGCAAAATTCTGGAGCGGTATGCCCGACTTAAATCTTGAATCGGAGGCAGTACGTAAGGAATTTGAGGAGATAGCAAGTTTCTGGCTTGATATGGGCATTGACGGTTTCAGACTTGACGCAGTAAAAGAGTTTGTGAGCGGTTCTGCCGAAACCAATATATCCATTCTGAAATGGTTCAATGATTATGTAAAAAGTGTTTCTCCGGATGCTTATATAGTCTGCGAGTGTTGGGAACCTCAGAATGTTTATGCGCAGTATTATTCTGCAGGCGTGGATTCGATGTTTGACTTTAAATTTGCGGATAAGTCGGGTGTTATTGCCAATGTAATGAAAGGCAGCAGTGATGCCTCGGCTTACGGTAAGGCAGTTGAAAATGCGCAGGAGCTGTATGCGTCGTATAATTCGGAGTATATAAATGCACCTTTTTATACTAACCACGACATGGGCAGAAGTGCAGGATATTATGCCGGCGAAAACAGTACAGCACAGATAAAAATGGGGCATGCTCTTAATCTGCTTATGTCGGGAAGTGCATTTGTATATTACGGTGAGGAGCTTGGCATGAAGGGTGCAGGCAAGGACGAAAATAAACGTGCGCCGATGTATTGGAGCATGGACGAAAACACCGAGGGTATGTGTGACGGTCCGAAAGATATGGACGAAGTAAAGATGATATTCGATAGCCTTGAGGAGCAGGTGAATGATACAAATTCCGTGTACCGGTATGTACGCAATGTCATACGCCTGCGTAATCAGAATCCAGAGATTGCAAGAGGTACGGCAGATTTTCTGGATGAGTATTCGGATGATAAGCTTTGTCTTATTACAAAGACATATGAGGAAAAAACGGTGCTGCTTATCATGAACACCTCTCCCGAAAATGTAAAAGCCGATTTGAACGGAGTAACGGTTCAGGGAAAAGACATTTCAGAGCTTAATACACTGGGGCAGCTTTTGACGGGTGAGGATGAAACCTTGATAGATGGCAATACGGTTGAAATGCCGCCGTATTCCGTGCTGTTACTTGGTGTTGGTGAGTAAAAAATAACTGCAGATCATTAATCGGATAGTTATACAGAAGTATTACAAAGACGCTTTTGATTTTTTGTCAAAAGTGTTCTTTGCGTTTCTTACTCTTTGACTTTAGTGATATAACTTAGGCAAGATGTCTCTCGCCTCTAAGGCGGCGGGTTCCATATTCAGTTTCAGTTGGGGTTGGGTATGAATTTTAAACTGTGTAAATGCATTTTTTCTTAAAGTTTTGACGATAATATAATTGCAGCCAAACAAGGCAACGCTGAGGAGCGACCCGAC
>CASFZT010000009.1 GCA_949299215.1 uncultured Ruminococcus sp. | reverse complement strand
GGAGTATCCCATGTAAAGCCGTATGCCATATGAGGACGTATTTCATCAAGTGTTATCCTGTTATCCTTTGTATATAATTCAAGCGTCCTTAAAAGAGAACCGCTCCACAAATGCTCCGAATATACAAGCGTACCGTCAAAATCCCAGAATATTGCTTTTTTCATAATCATAATTATGTGTCCTCCTTTCTCAATTCTCACAGCTTAAAAACTTGTTTTCAAGCTTTACCTCAAATAAAATTATACATATATGGCGGCGGATTGTCAAATAAACCACTTCACAAAATATCTCATTTTATTTAACTAAAGCAGACTGCGCAAATGTTATAATAAACAAGTATGGATATTGACCGAAAGGATTGAAATAAATATATGAAAAAGAATTATGATGTTGTTATTGTCGGCGCAGGTGCGGCAGGCGTTTTTATGGCATATGAGTTTGTAACGCTCGGCAGCAACCTCAAAATATGCATGATCGACAGCGGCAGACCGATATCGGAGCGTTTCTGCCCCATTGACGGAAAGAAAATAAAAAGCTGTATCGGCTGCAAGCCATGCAATATTATGCACGGTTTCGGCGGCGCAGGTGGTCTTTCGGACGGAAAATACAATATCACAAATAATTTCGGCGGCGATCTTTATCAGCATACCGGCGCAAAAGAGGCGCTTGAGCTTATGGAATATGTGGACAGCGTAAACCTTAAAATGGGCGGCGGAGATGCAAAACTTTATTCTACCGTTTCTTCAGGTATAAAGGCAGAGGCTCTTAAATACGACCTGCACCTTTTAGACGCAAAGGTGCGTCATCTTGGCACCGACCGCAACCGCAAGATATTGCAGAATATATATGACTATATAAAGGAAAAAATAGATATTCTTTTCAAAACACAGGTGACTGCCATTGACCGTGAGGACGATAAATTTATCGTACGCACAAATGAAGATGAATTTTACTGCAGCCAAGCTGTAATTGCGGCAGGACGTTCCGGCTCAAAATGGATATCCGAAATATGCGGCAAATTCGGCATTGCAACAAGAAGCAACCGTGTGGATATAGGTGTGCGTGTTGAACTTCCTGCGGCGGTTTTTGAGCATATAACAAAGCAGGTCTACGAAAGCAAGATAGTATACCGCACGAAAAAGTACGGTGATCTTGTTCGTACCTTCTGCATGAATCCGTATGGAGAAGTCGTAAACGAAAATACCAACGGCATTGTCACCGTAAATGGACACAGCTATTCCGACCCTGCTCTGCATACGGAAAATACAAATTTTGCGCTGCTTGTGTCGAATAATTTTTCCGATCCGTTCCGTGACAGCAACGCTTACGGAGAGTCTATAGCACGTCTTTCAAATATGCTTGGCGGCGGTATTCTTGTACAGCGCTTCGGAGATCTTATTGCAGGCAGACGCACAAACGAACACCGCTTCAAGCAGGTATTCCTTACGCCCACGCTTCAGGCAACTCCGGGCGACTTAAGCCTTGTTATCCCGAAACGCCAGCTTGACGATATAATTGAGATGATATATGCGCTTGACAAGATAGCGCCGGGCACGGCAAATGATGATACTCTGCTTTACGGTGTAGAGGTCAAGTTCTATAATTCCGTGGTAGCGGTAAATGAAAATTTAGAAACATCATGTCAGGGTTTGTTTATACTTGGCGACGGCTCGGGCGTTACACATTCGCTTTCGCAGGCGTCTGCGTCCGGCGTTCATGTTGCAAGATTTATAGACGGACTTTACAGATAATTAAAAGCAAAAGGCAGGTATACGTCATACGGCGCATACCTGCCACGTTTTTATTTACTGCAACGGATATATCTTCTCCGGAATATATTCATACATCGCCTTGGTTCCCTCTGCGGTAAGATCATTCCTGTACCAGAGCGAATCACAGCCGCTTGTGCCGTCGGTACGGTATTCCATCCAAACCATAACGCCGTTCCAGCCATTGTCATGTGCGGATTTATATTTATCCGTAACGGTAAGCTTGGTCTGATCCTCATCGTCATTTGATGTTTCGCCGATAAATACGGGCTTTGTTCCGTCAAGTCCGTACTCCGTCGGAGTTGTCGTGAACGGTATTCCGAACGTACCTATCTGCCATGCATAGAAATGCATACTGTAAAAATCAACATATGCATTTTCATTTCCGGTAAGCTCCTTTAAATACTCGTCGCTTATCATATTGCCCTGCCATTTGTCCGAGTTGTACTTTACCATGCCAAGACCTACGGTAACAAGCATATCACTGTTTTCATGTATAACTGCCGCACATTTTCCGAAGAAATAAGAAAGATGCTCAAAGCCTATCTTGCCGCATTCCGCATTTTCATATACCCAGTCCGGCTCGTTCATAAGGTCAACGCCGAGTATGTATCCGCAGTCATTGTATCTCTTTGCAAATTCCGCTACATAATTATCCGCAAATGAATCGGTATATTCCTTTGTTGTTATAAGCGTTCTCCAACGGTCATATCCCGTGTTCGGTTCTTTAAAATGGTCAAAGGAAAGAAGCGTGGGCATTACATAGATCTGATACTTTTCCGCAAGCGCAAACAGCTTGTCAAGGTCACTCCAGTGCATCTCATTTACAGATTTAAACTCACCCGTCGTTTTAAGCTTTACGGAATTAAGACCTGCACAGTTTATCCATATTCTTGTACAGTTTACATTCTGTGCCTGAAGCTCCTTAAAGGTTTCCTCCCATGCTTTCTCGTCCATATGTCCGTCAAACTCATTCCATGTCTGCCAGGGAGTATTTACTCCGTTTATCCACAACTCCTTGCCATTTACCATAAATTTTGTGCCTTCAACAGTTACCTTTGCGTCTGCGGAGGAAACCGCCGTTTCGGTTTCGGATTCGGTTGCAGCGGTAGTTTCGGAAGCTGTATCGGACGTATTCTTATCCTCACAGCCGGAGAGCGCCGTCAGCGCAAGTGCAAGCGCCGCAAGTATCGCAGCAAATTTCTTCATATTATCCATCCTTTCGTTTCTTGCGGAAGTTCTGCATAAAAATCAACGGCCGCGGAAAAATATATCCGCAGCCGCATTTTTGTGATTCAAGCTTATTCCTTGATACCGGACTTGTAAGCGTCGATCATTTTCTTAACCATCTGTCCGCCTACGGAACCAACCTCACGTGCTGTAAGATCGCCGTTGTAACCGTTCTTAAGGTTTACGCCTACTTCATTTGCAGCTTCCATTTTAAATCTTTCGAGAGCATCTCTGCCCTGCTTTGTAGTAACATTTTTCATAATATTATCCTTTCCCGGCACTTATGCGCCGTTTCCGAATTTCTTCGGACGTAAATTCATATTAAGATATGCGAACCGTTTTTGCTGTCCGCTTGTATTGGGGTTTGCAGTAATATTATTTACGTCGGATAATAAAATATCAGAGGTAATTTAAGGCTGTTTTCAATAAGGAGCATCGCCTCGTCATTTAACAAACGACTTGGGCGTTAGCCCCTTAGGGTTTCAGTGGGGGATTGTGTCGCCCACTGAAAGACTGAGATGGACCCCACCGCCTTAGAGGCACATCAAGTCGTGGTTATACCGTTGCCTTATCCTTTTTATTTTCAGACATAGCGGCGATAAGGCTTCTTATTCTTATCTTCGCCGCACCGAGGTTGTTGATCTCATCTATCTTGAGCTGTGTATAAAGCTTGCCGCCGCCTTCAAGAATGGAACGCACCTCGTCCGTTGTGATAGCATCTATGCCGCAGCCGAACGATACAAGCTGTACAAGCTGCATATCGGGCTGTGTTGTGACATACTGTGCAGCCTTGTAAAGACGTGAGTGATATGTCCACTGATTAAGCACATCAAGCTTTGGAGTATGACCGAGCTTATAAACGCTGTCCTCTGTAATAACGGCAAGTCCGAGTGAAGATATAAGCTTGTGTATACCGTGATTTATCTCAGGGTCTGCATGATACGGACGTCCTGCAATTACAATTATCGGCATATCAAGCTCTCTTGCACGTTTTGTGATCCTTGAGCCCTCATTTGCAAGGTCTGTCATATAATCATCAAGCACCTTATGTGCCTTTGCAAGCGCATCTGCTGCCTGTTTTTGGGTTATGCCGTATTTTGCAAGAGAATTTGCCATTGTTTCGGCAGCGTGCTTGTCAAGATTTATGTCAATGTACGGAGAAATGAAGTTATCATCGTTAAGCTCCGGAATATTTGCCTTTAAAAGCTCGGGGTAATATGCAACAACAGGGCAGTTGTAGTGGTTATCGCTTTCGCCGTCATCTACATTATAGCTTTCGCATGGGTAGAAGATAAAGTCCACACCCTTTTCAAGCAGGCTTACGATATGTCCATGAGCGATTTTTGCCGGATAGCACACAGTATCGGACGGAATGGTGTTCTGTCCTTTATAATAGGTGTTTCTTGTGCTTTCCTCGGAAATAACTACCTCAAATCCAAGCTCGGTAAAAAGCTTGCTCCAGAACGGAAGCTGCTCGTAAAATCCAAGTGCAAGAGGCAGACCGACCCTTGCTTTTGCCTTTGCCGGCTTTATGCCGGCAGAAGCAAGTATCTTCTTATACTTATATTCAAAAAGATTAAGGTCCTCGGTTGTACGCTTGATGCCTGCACCTTTTTCACACCTGTTGCCGCTTATGAATTTATGTCCGTCGCTGAAGGTTATCATAGTAAGCGAGCAGTGCGCCGTACAGCCCGAGCAGTTAAGCTGACGAGATGTGTATGTAAAGCCCTGAAGAGCTTCGGAGGAGATAAGACCCGTGCCTGCGCCCTTATTTTCCTTTGCGTAAAGAGCCGCTCCAAAAGCACCCATAAGTCCCGCAATGGCAGGTCTTACAACATTTCTGCTCATTTCCTTTTCAAATGAACGAAGTACGGCATCATTAAGGAACGTACCGCCTTGTACAACAATATTCCTGCCAAGCTCGTCAACGGATTTTGCTCTGATAACCTTATATATCGCATTCTTTATTATAGATGCGGAAAGACCTGCGGAAATATCCTCAACGGAAGCGCCGTCTTTTTGTGCCTGCTTTACCGAACTGTTCATGAACACGGTGCATCTTGAGCCAAGATCGACAGGCTTTTTCGCAAAAAGACCCAACTGTGAAAATTCCGCAATATCATAACCCATAGCAAGAGCAAAGGTCTGTATAAAAGAGCCGCAGCCCGATGAACAAGCCTCGTTCAGCATAATGCTGTCGATAGCATGATTCTTTATTTTAAAGCATTTGATGTCCTGACCGCCGATATCAATGATAAAATCGACCTCCGGCTGAAAGAACGAAGCAGCCTTATAATGTGCGACCGTTTCAACGATACCGAAATCAACGCCCAGCGCCGCCTTTATAAGCTCCTCGCCGTATCCCGTTACGGCGGAAGAAACAATTTTTACTCTGTTGCCCGCAAGCCGATAAATTTCCTTTAATTTTTCGGAAATAACATTAAGCGGCTGACCCTTGTTTGAGGTGTAGTATTGATAGAGCAGCTTTGCATCGGGAGTGATAAGCACAAGCTTTGTAGTTGTGGAACCTGCGTCAATTCCGAGAAAAGCCTCACCCTCATATTTATTTATATCCTCATATGCAAGGTCGCATTTTTTATGTCTTTCGACAAATTCGTAGTACTCTTCCTTTGAGTTGAAAAGAGGATCGCCCGTTACAATATCGTCCGTCATAACGGCGTTTTCAAGCTTTCCGATAACATCGTCAAGCGTAAATTCCTCCGACACCTCATTTGCATGGAGCGCACAACCGTATGCCATAAAGCATGGAGCGTTTTCGGGAAACACCGCATTTTCTTCCGAAAGATGAAGCGTATCAACAAAAGCCTTTCTAAGTCCCATCTGGAAGAAAAGAGGACCGCCAAGAAAAAGCACCTTGCCCTTTATCTCACGTCCCTGCGCAAGACCGGAAACCGTCTGGTCTACTACCGCCTGAAAAATAGATGCGGCAATATCCTCACGCTTTGCGCCCTGATTAAGCAGAGGCTGAATATCCGACTTTGCAAAAACACCGCATCTTGAGGCTATGGGATATACCTTTTCCGCATTGAGCGCAAGCTTGTCAAGCTCGTCTGTGGTAATGCCGAGAAGAGTTGCCATCTGATCTATAAAAGCACCCGTGCCTCCTGCGCAGGAACCGTTCATTCTCTGTTCAACGCCGCCTGTAAGGAAGATTATCTTAGCGTCCTCTCCGCCAAGCTCAATAACAACATCCGCATCGGGATAGCTTTCCTTTACCGCAATAAATGCACCGAAAACCTCCTGCACAAAAGGAAGACCCGACGCATTTGCAAGTCCCAGACCCGCAGAACCGGTAATACTGAGCTTAAATTTACAATCGGGGTAAAGCTTATTAATATCGGTAAGCTGTTCTGTTACCGTTTCCTTTACCCTTGAAAAATGTCTTTCGTATTTTGAATATATAATACTTTTATTTTCGTCAATAATAACCGTCTTTACGGTTGTTGAACCGACATCTACACCCAGAGCGTATAATTTACTCATTTCACAAATTTCCTTTCAAATAAAGAGAATATACCCCTTATTCTCATATTTTATGTATATATGAATCTTTCAAACAACTCATTTATCCTGTCCGCAGTTTCTTCGGGAGATGCGTTGCCGCTTACGATAAATGCCGAATTTTCTCTGTAAACAGGCACCCTGCTTTCATATATAAAGGCAAGCTCCTCCTTTGTGTTGTTTACGACAAGCGGACGGTTTGGATTTCCCGCAATGCGCCGATAGCAGACCTCAAATTCCACATCTATATAAACAACATAACCTGCCTCATTTGCGATATCCGCATTTATCTTTTTAAGCATAGCGCCGCCGCCGCAGGCGATAACGCCATTTCTTGCCGAAAGCTCTCTTACAGCCTCCGTTTCAGCCTCACGAAAAAAATCCTCGCCCTTTTCCTCAAATATCTGCAGAATTGACATTCCCTGCTTTTCCACGATATATTCATCCATATCAATAAAATCACAGTCAAGCTTCCTCGCAAGTATCCTGCCTACGGTTGATTTTCCGCATCCCATAAATCCGCAAAGAAAAATTGCCTTTTTTTCCGACATAGAAAGTCCTCCTGACAACAGCTATTCTTCATCATCCTCGCCGTTCGTTTCATCCGCACCGTTTACATATTCAAGCACCTTTTGCGCCAGACCGTCCTGAACGCAGGAATAGAACATTGAAAACAGCATATCCGCAGCGCCGAGCAAAAACATATTCTTATTGGTTATCTCCGCAAGCGCAGGCACTTTTGCGTATATGTACGTCTTATACCAGTCCGCAGTAAACGGAGGCAGCTTTTTACCCTTGCGCACAAGATATTTGGTTTCAAGAAATGTTTCGGATATCATATCGTCATAATTCTCCGCACCTTTTTCCAGAACGGCAGTATAAATTTTATAAAGCTGATCGTCGGAAATGACATCCGTGCCGCATTTTATGCTCTTCATTACAGGTATTCTCACCGCAAGGCTGTACGCCATAAGATTAAGCACCTTGTTATATTCCGGGCTCTGCATTTCACGGCAGCTGCGGTCATCGATCCGCAGTCCGAGCGATCTCAGCTTGTCGGCGTCCGGAATGTTATTGAGCATTACCTTGAAAACGTCCTTTATATTTACTCTGTAAAAATCATTTTCGGCAAGCGCATATATATACTTTACCGAATTATACAGACAGGCGCCGCTTTTTACAATATAATCCGCCAGACCGTTTATTGCGGCAGTTTCGTTTATAAAATCCATTAAGCTGCGTTCTCCTTTCGCATATGCTTCAATAAGGGGCTTGCCCCGTCATTCAACGTGGCAAGCCGCAGCGAAGCTGCGATGAAGCTTCAGTTGGGGATTGAACCCCAACTGAAGCTGAATATGAAACCCGCCGCCTTAGAGGCGGGGGACATCTTGCCTAAGTTATACCGGGTGCTGCTTTTATTATTATTCGTCATCATCGTCAAAGCTGTTCATAGAATAAGCTTCCTCTCTTGTCATGCGTTTCCATTCAAATGCCTTGATTTCGCCTGATTTTTTCTGAGGTGCCGGCTCTTCGGAAACAGGCGGAGCAGTATTCTTCACAGCAGTACTTTCGACAAAGGCCGACGCCTCTTGTATGCTTTCAAAGGTTTCAGGAACAAACGGACGTATATTTATCTCGTCCGCAGAAACTATTTTGGTAACTCCCTGCACGGTTGAAATGACTTCAGGTTCTGCTTTGAGTGGAACATGGATATGCGACATTTCGGGGTCTTCATCCGCCATTCTTACATTCGGACGGTTTATTTTTATATAGCTGCGTGCAGTGGAGGAAGAAATGTCTGCTTTTTTGACATTCTTCACCTCATCGCAGAATTTATCGGAATAATCAAGAAATTCCTCAAGCTGCTCAACAGCCGCCTCGCCAAGTTCGATATTGCGTTTCATATCGGAAAGATATCTGCTCCACTCACGAAGCTCATTTTCGTCCATTTCCTTGCCGACCTTACCGGAAAGCTCCTTATATATCTTTCTACCTCGCTTTTCAAGCTCATCGGGGACATTTTCTCCCTTTTCAGACATATTTGCGGCGTTATGCTGCTCCGACGCTTTTTCGGAAGCGTCCGCAACGGCTTTTTTAAGCGCATTTGCATGGTCAAGGCAGGTCGTGCCCGAGCTGTTTACCCGGTCGCAGAAGAAACCATCGTCCACTGCCGCAAAGTAACGTCCGCAGCCCTCACATTTGCGAAGAACTATGCCATGCTTTTCCATAAGGTCAAATTCCATATCCACAACAGCCTTGAAGCTGTCGGGGATATATACCTCATATACGGCATTTTTCAATGAATCGACCGCATATTTGATATCATCATCATCGGGGCGTTTCATACCCTTTACATAAAAATATGCATTCATAGCAAGATCATCACGCATAGCCGTGCAGTCCTTTGAATCGGGCATACTCATATCGTCTGCCATGCGCAGAACTTCCTCAAAACGGCGGTAAACGACTTTAGCCGCCTTTGAATTTATAAATACGGAATTTGGTGTAAGCGCAGGACTGCTCACCCTTGCGGAAGGCAGCATACTTCCCTGCACGCCAAGCTCATTTGCCGCAACGGAAAACGCCATATCGAAATATTGCTTTCTTGCACGTATGGTTTCCGTGGAAAGCGGCGTACCCGGCTCATCGGTATCATATATAAACAAAATTTTATTTTTTGCATATTCCTGTATACGCACTATATTATTCCACTGATTTGAAGCTCTGCCGGTTTTGTACTCGGAAATTCTTTTGAAAATGGTTTCCTCATACATATTTTTGGGAGAAATACATCTGAGCCAAAGCTCATCGGCAGTGATCTTTTCGGACTGACATATATACTCAATAATACAATCCGTTACGATATCATGAAAATCGCTGTTAATAAGTGCTGCCGTATACGGGTGAAAATCGGCTATAATACTGCGCACACCTGCAATAGCATCGGCAGGAAGGCGGCCTGTTTTCTTTGCAGTACGGCCTGCGTCAATACACTTTTCCCAGAAAAATGTAAAATCAAATTCCACCATATTCAGCAAAGCCTTTGACAGCTCCAGCTTATACAAATTGTTATTTTCCTTTACAGAAAACAAAATTGTTACGGCTTCCATTAATACGCTCCTCTCCGCACGACATAAAAATATCTATACTTTATTATCATAACACATAACATATATTTTTTCAAGGTTTTTGCTGCAAATTTTCATGCTTTGCAATAAAAAACGCATATGATTTTTCAGCATACTGCAATAATACGCAAAAATAAAAAGCTGCCATGCATAAAGCACAGCAGCTTTGAAATAAACATTATCAGTTAACGATCGTCTTTTCTGTTTCCTTATCAAAGATATGGATCTTGTTAGGATCGATAGCAACCTTAATATTGTCCTGAGGACGTGCAGTAGATCTGGGGTCAACTCTTGCAGTAAGAGGAATACCCTGGCAGTTGAGGTAAAGGTATGTCTCTGCACCCATCATTTCTGTGATTTCAACATCGGTATCAATGATACCTGTCTTAGCTGTTGAGAGGAACATTTCTTCATCGTGGATATCCTCGGGACGGATACCAAAGATGATCTCCTTATCAACATATTCACCGAGAACAGCCTCGTCAACCTTAGATTCGGGGAGTTCAATATAGTACTTAACGCCTCTTGAAGTCTTGGTGTCTTCAGAACCAAATTCAATAGTATACTTGCCCTCAATGTTTCTGAGAACAGCATCAACGAAGTTCATCTGAGGTGAACCCATGAATCCTGCAACAAAGAGGTTAACAGGGCTTGTGTAAAGATTCTGAGGAGAATCCACCTGCTGAATGAAACCGTCCTTCATAACAACGATTCTGTCACCCATTGTCATAGCTTCTGTCTGGTCATGAGTAACGTAGATAAATGTTGTACCGAGCTTCTGGTGGAGCTTGGAGATCTCGGTTCTCATCTGAGCTCTGAGCTTAGCATCAAGGTTGGAAAGAGGCTCATCGAGAAGGAATACCTGAGGCTCACGAACGATAGCACGACCGAGAGCAACACGCTGACGCTGACCGCCGGAGAGAGCCTTCGGCTTTCTGTCAAGAAGGTGGGAGATATCGAGGATACGGGCAGCTTCTTCAACCTTACGGCTGATCTCGTCCTTAGGAACTTTTCTGAGCTTAAGACCGAAAGCCATATTCTCAAAAACAGTCATGTGAGGATAGAGAGCATAGTTCTGGAAAACCATCGCAATATCTCTGTCCTTAGGAGCAACGTCGTTTACAAGACGGTCGCCAATATAAAGCTCGCCCTCGGAGATTTCTTCAAGTCCTGCGATCATACGAAGAGTTGTAGACTTACCGCATCCTGAAGGACCTACGAGAATGATGAATTCTTTATCTTTGATTTCCAGGTTAACGTCCGAAACAGCAACAACGCCGCCGGGATATTTCTTATAAATTCCGCGAAGTGACAAACTTGCCATGTGAGCAGACCTCCAATTAATTATAGTCTTGCCGAATATATACATATCGGCTATGTTATTATAATACCAAATTTCAACTACAAATTTCAAGTCACTTATTAACTAAACTTATAAAAAGTTATTTATTTAGTTTGACGAAAAAATAACACTGCCCTTCAAATTACGAAATTATGGCATAAATTTTGTATAAAGTTTTTCAACTTCTTTGTGCATTATTTCCCTACACTCTCCGGGAGCCAAATTTTCATCAAGAGCAAGCTCCCCTATCTTCAGCCGTTTCAGATATATGACCCTGTTGCCAACAGCCTCCGCCATTCGTTTTACCTGATGATACATTCCCTCTTTTATGGAAATATATACTTCGTGAGGGTCATCGCATATTTCTATCTTTGCGGGCAGACATATATCCCTTCCGTCAATTTCCATACCGGAAGCAAATATATCCTTGTACCCTTCCTCGGCAGGCTTTTCAAGACGTGCAAAGTACAGCTTTTCAACATGACTTTTCGGTGAAAGTATCTTATGTGCAAGCGCACCGTCGTCTGTTATGAAAACAAAGCCCTCCGTATCCTTGTCAAGTCTTCCCGCAGGAAAAAGTCCGTCACGCAGAAGCTCCGTCGGCAGAAGCTCAAGCACCGTCTTGGAAAGTCCGTCTTTTGTAGAACACACCACACCCTGCGGCTTGTTCAGCATGATGTAGATATGCTCCCTGTATACAACTTCCCTGCCCTCGGAAATTATCCTGTCGCTGCCTGGGTCTATCTTCATGTCAAAAAACTTAACGGCGGCACCGTTTACCGTTACAAGCCTCTTCTTTATAAGCTCCTTTGCGTCCGTTCTCGATATGCCGAGCTGGTTTGATAAAAACTTGTCTATCCGCATCGTTTTATTTTTGTCCGCCACGGCTTTTACTCTCCTTTGCATGATGCTTTTTCTTCTTTTTGGCAACGGAAAAGCCGAAATCCCCGAGCTTTCTGCCAAGTGAGAAATACTCTCCGTGAGAATACGCCATAAGTCCCGACTGCTGGAGATTTATCCTGCCCTTGCTGTCTATATATCTCTCGTCCGCATTTATTGCAACGATATCCGCAATAAACATATCATGGCTGCCAAGCGCCTTAACCTCACATACCTTACATTCAAGCGAAACAGGACTTTCCGTTATTACCGGTGCAATGACCGCCGAAGCAGGCTCAATATGAAATCCGCACTTTTTTATCTTGTCGGTATCCCTGCCGCTTTTCATACCGCAGAAGTCCGTTTCACGTGCCATTTTTGATGTAGTGAGGTTTATGACAAACTCACCGTTTTCCTTTATAAAGTCATAGGAATATCTCTCCGGACGCACGGAAATATATGTCATAGGCGGTCTTGTGCATATTATTCCCGTCCACGCAACCGTTAATACAGCATATTTTTCCGTATCTCCGCTTGTAACAAGCGCTGCAGGCAAAGGCGCCAGAAGAGTTCCCGGAGCAAGAATTTTTCTTCCCATAAATTTGCTTTCCCCCATTGAAAAATTAATTTGGATATGTTATAATTAATGTACAGATAAAAATATTCTTACGACATACATAAAAACGACAAAAGGGGGTCGCAAATATGAACATCGCACCGTTATCGACAGGTATAGGCTACGGTCAAAGCTCAGGCTCGCCGCTTAAAATCCCGGATATAAAAGCCGATATCACAGCCGCAAAGAACAAGCTTGAAAAGCTTGACCGTGAAGGACGTGAAAATTCCGCAGAAGCGTCAAAGCTTAATATGCAGATAGAGCGCTATGAAAAGCGCCTGTCCGAATTAAAGGATAAAAAGAACGAATCGGAAATTTCCAAAAGCGAACAAAAGCGGCGCTTTGACTCATTTGAATGTCAGACCTGCAAAAACAGACGCTATCAGGACGATTCGGACGATTCGGGCGTATCATTCCAGAGTTCCACCAAAATCGCACCTCATGCCGCAGACGCTGCCGTGCGTTCACATGAAAATGAACACGTTGCACGAAATAAATTAAAAGCCGAGCAAAACGGCATGAAAATAGTATACCAGTCCGTTACGATACACAAGGCAATATGCCCCGAATGCGGAAAGATATACACCGCAGGCGGTGTCACACGTACAAGAATGAAAACGGACACCTCTCAGTTTGATGTTGGTATGTTCGATGCACAGAACACCCATGGCAAAGCTCTTGACACCGTAGCTTAAATATCCATTTACACAGCCAATGCCGCACCGATAAAATGCGGCATTGTTTTTTCAATAAGGGGTTTGCCCCGTCATTCAACGCGGCAAGCCGCAGCGAGGCGGGTGACATCTTGCCTAAGTTATATGTATGATTTTTTCTCATGAGTTGTTTTTATTTGAAGAAGAAATTTTCTTCTTTTCCTTGCCGCCCCTTTTCTTTCCGGAAGAAACCTTTTTATTTTCTGCAGGAGGCTTTTCTTCCGATACCGATTTATTTTCCGATGCGGACTTATCCTCGGACGGCTTTTCGTCCGATACAGACTTATTCTCGGTTACAGTTTTATTTTTAGAGAACTTTTCTTCCGGTACGGACTTATCATCTGCAGAATTATCCGCCTGTTCGTTTTTAGCTTTTATCCCTGCGGAAAGTATAGCCATTTCGGTAAGTATATGCAAAGACTCCTCTTTTTCATTGCTGCGCTCAATAACAGCCTTTGCAGATTCGGACATACCCTTTATATCGCAAAATTCGGGGAAGCCTTCCTCTTTTTCAAGTGCATGGTACATATCGCATGTCTGTGACAAACGAAAATATACAAACACTCCGAAAAACGCAAACGGAAATATCCACGCATTTATAAATTCGCTCGTTATTATCGCAATAAATCCCGCAATAAGATATGCAATGCTTGCGGCAACAACAAATTTACCGTTCATCATATGCGCAAAAAACGAAAGCAGCATAATGACCGCAGGAACATACATAAACAGTACATCCACCGAAGGGAGCAGTCTTTTATAGCTTAGAGTAAAAAACATTGAGATAAGCGCATATACAAGAAAAAACACAAGCATACCGCCGCTGAAGATGCAGGAATACAGCCATGCAAATTTTCTGCGGCGGTCTATTTCCGCCATACATTCCTGCTTGTTTTCCATATCCATATTCCGCAGCTCTCTCGGATCAAGATTTATTTGCTTTACAAACTTAGCCATGTAAATGCTCCTCTCCTTGACGTTTCGGGTAATTTTGCAAAGCACAAAACTTGCCGTTTTGAAACTTTCCCCCACTTTTACGTTATTCCGTTAAGACCTCATTTACAACATTATCATTAAGATAATTATCCCACATTTTAAGTGCATTGTTATAATTCTGCTCAAAATCCTCTTCATTGATGCCGGGACCGGACAGAGGCACTCTGAAACCGATAAAAAGCTCATCGGAAAGCTCCTCATAGCCGATATCCTCCTTAAATCCGGTATCCTTAAGCATATAACCAAGCTTTGTGGCATTTTCATCATCGGGATAAACTTCACGCATATCCGCAAGCACTCCGTTGCTTATATTCACCACATCGCAAGTATATTCATCCGCTATAACGATTATTGATGTATCCGACTGAAATTCTGCAACAAGCTTCGTCTGATCTCCCTGTGCATAGTATAACTCTTCGGGATTGCTGTTGTCAACCACAGCAGGCAAATAACTTACTCTTACATACACTTCTCCGTCACCGTTAAAATCCTCACAGTATGGTTCAAGCGCCTTTTCCATCTTCTCGGAAATAAAATAGAACTCGTTATCCTTTGCAAGCACCATGACTGCAACATCGGGCTGCACATTTGTAACAAAGTCATATATCAGAAATGCTGCCAGCGCACCTATTATCGCTGTAAATATTATATACATCTTATTATGGTAAAAGAAGTTGGATATCTTTTCGGGAACAGTATAGTGCCTTTCGGCCTTTTCCTCCTGCGGCGCTTCTTCTGTAACGCCTGCTTTTATCTTCATAAGCTCTATTCTGTCCTTTGCAAGCTGTTTTGAGTATGCCTCTCTTTCGGCACGCTCCTTTTCGGCAAGTCTTTCCGTGCGGCGGCTTTCCTCTTCAAGCTGCTCTTTTTTCAGACGAGCGTTTATCTCAAAGACTGAAAATTTTTCTCCTTTGTCACCGCCGAGTGATATTCTGTCATCGTCGTTATTGTCGGGTTTGTTTTTATTTTCGTTTTCCGTAGCCAAACATCCTTTCAAATATCAGAGGTATAATGACGGGGCAATCCCCTTATTGAATCCCGATTTATATTTCTTTTGTTCTGAAAATGGGCAATCCCGCTATGGGACTACCCATTTAATCTGTAAATTATGCGATTTTTTCGCCTCCGCACATTTTCCTGCACCAATCGGTGTAGTTTGATGTGAGGTGTAAAATTTTCGGCTTCGCCGAGCCTCGTAAAACCGCATAAATACTGGGTTTTTCCTACTTGTCGTTCGGTAAGGATTTCATTGTCGGGAATAAAAGAACATAGGATTTATAGGTCTTCATAAGTCTTCATAACCCTATTTTTCGTGCATCTGAAATATCGCTCATTTTCATAACTCTACATAAGTCTTCATAGCCGTTGTTAAAATGGTGTTAAAGAAGTGTTAAGTCCCGCTTTTCCGTTTAACACCAAGAGGATTGCAGGTATACTTGCGAACACCTTCCTGTTTTGAACGAAGTTCCTGAAAATATTCTTCAAAGGACTTCATTTCTACACGCTTTAATTCCTGCGTTGCTTCTGCATACGGAGACTTTTGAAGAGTTATGAAGATTTATACTTTAATCTGCTTTTTCTTTTAAGGCTATTTTGATTTGCTTGGCAATTCGCTCAATAACTGATACACAAACCGAATTTCCTGCCTGCTTATATAATCTTGAATCAGACATATTTTCTGGGAGCTTAAATTCTTCTGGGAATCCTTGATTCGTAGGTTCTGACTGGGTATTTATCAATTTCATTGGCATAGATAACATGAAAGCCGTTCCGTTCAAAGCCTAAGTCAATGCCCCCAACACCTGCGAAAAAAGAAGCACAACGATATTCTTTTCTACACAAATAACAACAATCCTTTCAATTAGAACAAGGATTGCTGAAAATAGTAGTATAATGTAATGCTAAGAATAGTGTTACAAATTACCTTGTTGTTTAATTTTTGTTTTTAGGGAATTTCGCTCAGAAATGAGCAAACTGTTTATATACAAAAATCCCTTATTTACGGAATAAATCAGTTCAATAATTTGTGATTTATTGCCTGAAAATTCCGTAAGTGATTTAATATCATAAGCTTCGGCAATGATATTTTGTTTATCGAAAGAAGCTTCTTTTGAAACTATATTTGTTATTCATAACACACCGCCAATCATTTCTATTCAAAATCAGATAAACATTATTCTCCTTTATCAATGCCTGATTTTTTGTCTTTTTCTGATTTAAAATAATCAGAAAACTTATTATTCCCTGTTTCTCTCATATACATTTTAAGTTTAGAACGCACTTCTTTAAATGTTTTGTAAAAATCAGGATTATTTTCTTTAAGTTCTTTGGAAGATATAGGCATTGCGTTTTGCTCAATACTCATAGTTCCTTTCAAGAAATCAACAGTAATCATGTATGAACTGTTTTCAATCATACATTGAACATCATTTGTAGATTCACACACGCTGATGAGGGTTTCAGCTCCTAAATTTGCCTGCTCTAATCTGTCCACAAATTTATTCATTAGTTCAGAAGCAGCCTTTGCCTGCTCTTTTTGCATTTCAATATCTTTTGCTTTTTGAGAGAAAAAGACATCTTTTGTATACAGTTTATCGTTAGATAAGATTGCTGCTGCCTGTTTTCTTACAATGTTTTCAATGAATTTTACTCTCTCTGGTGTAAAAACGTCATCACCACGAAACGTAAAAGAAAAATCTTTCATATCTTTTACTCTGTCTTTCAGAATATCATTCATACCCATTTGACCTATACGAGTAAAATCGTCTCCCAATTTAGGAGCATATTCAAACAGTTTATCTCCAATGTTTAAAAATTCTTCTTTCACAACATAGGGAAATAAAGAAATGTTTAAATCGAAAACAGGTGACATTTTGGCAACTTCCAGTGTGTCATTATTAAACAAAACCCCGAAGTTTCCTGCGTGTCTATCCTGATTAAAACAAAGGGAATCAATGACAAGCATTTCTCTAAAGCTTTGCTCCGAACCTATTCCTGCGAAATATTCAAAAACTTCCTGCAAGCCTAACTTTTGTGCATCAGATACTTTGGCGAAAGAAGCATAGCCATATTGTTCGTTCGTAAATAAGTTACATTTTGAAGCGGTTTTATTATGAAGCTTAACTAAATCGTAATTTACAGCGTTATTGGGACTTATGGTTCGTGCGATTTCAGAAGCCATTTGTTCACAATATGGTTCAAGTCCTGCTCCCAGTTCTCCCCCTCTTTTATACAGAAAAATGTCTGAACCAAATTCTCCATTTTCGGTTTCTTTACGAAAACATTTTCTAAACGAACCGTCACAGGCAAGTTCAGGAGAAGTTGAAGAAAACACCATGTCATATAATCCAACGCCTTCAAATGCGAGCTTTGATATAATTTCTGTAAATTGATTCTGATATAAAGAGACTTGTTCCCACAAAATTTTCTCTCTGTTTGACTTAATCCAAAAAGTATCATTTATAGTAGCGGCGTGAGTCACCTGTATGAAACCTTCGTTATTATCACA
This sequence comes from uncultured Ruminococcus sp., assembly GCA_949299215.1. Classification (GTDB taxonomy): domain Bacteria; phylum Bacillota; class Clostridia; order Oscillospirales; family Ruminococcaceae; genus UMGS363. The sequence goes on along the minus strand of CASFZT010000009.1, from coordinate 2,821 downwards.
CCCTAACTGCTTCATAATCACCTGCAGATGATTGTTGTGTTTAGAAGCTTTTCTGCCGTCCACCCATGAATTGATGTCTTTAAAACCAAGTGGTAATCTATCTTCATCAAAGACTTCCCGCTGTATAAGAAAACCATTGTCAGAAAATTCCGTAGGGGATTTGACATCATAAGTCGCAACAATGGTATTTTTGTTCATCAGAAAATACATGGTCTTAACTCCTTTCAGTGTATGTGTTAAACAACAAGCTTTTTCATAAGCGGGTTCTAAAATTTGCTCTATTCTATTTTTTATCATAATCGAATAAAATTCCTTCCTTATACTTGGAATGTCAGGATTACTGTATATTGTTTCATTGATTTTATCTATGTTAATACGAGGATAAATTCGCAAAAGTGCAGCTGTACAATCAGGATTTTCTAAAGAATTTATATATTCTTTATAGTTTGCTTTTGTCTTGTCTGGTAGTTCCAACGCAGCCGTAGGGAATTTATCAATTCGCATTCGTATTTCATTTTCTGAAGCAAGAATAGAAGGAATTGCATTATCTGATATTTGCGGATATAAGCAGGAGCCACAGTCGAATATAGGTGCTGTTCTCATTTTTGTTCCGTCATTTTTTATGAAATAAGCCCAGTTGTTTGCATGGCGGTCAAAATTTCCCAACATTGCATCAAGTATAAATGTGTCCCAGTACTTCTTTAATGCAATAGCACCTGATTGTTCGGAAAAATAAGCATTGTTGCCGTTCATTATTTCATATATATCTTTTATTTTTGGAATCTTTCCTGCTTTCCTGTCAATTAAAACAGCATCTTCTCCTAAAATCTACCATAGAATATCCTTGCGGAACAAAGTTTTTGCAAGCCACCACTGGCTTGGGTTCACCCTTTTTATCAATGATATATCCCAACAATGTTTCCTGAACTTTGAACCCTAAGTTTTTTAATATGTCACAACATACATTTTCAGAATAAACACTGTTAGAGTATGAGCTGTTTAAGCCGTTTCTCTTATCATCAGAAATACGGTCTGGCAATTTCAACATATATTTTTCATTGTGATAAATAATTCCTCTTTTCTGGTCTGAACCTCCATAATTTGCTGTCAAATCAATATCACATGAAGTAAAATCAATCATCAGTCGCATATCTCCTTCTATAATAATAATCAATAATCTCTTCGCCTTGCTCTTCCGTTAAGCCGTCCTCTCCGTCAGTGTTAAAGTGGACGAAAGCTCTCAGCTCTTCAAGGTAGCAGTCAAGCAAAGTTGAATTGGTAAGGACTGCATTCTCCAAATTGGTTATACAATTTTCTACTTCGTCAGGAATTGGAAAATCAAAGTTTTTACGCTTAAATGTTGGCATATTGTTACCCCTTTCAAATCAAATAAAAGGTATTTCGCAAAGAACCTTGCCTTTTATATTTTCTTCTTTTATATATCCATATTTTCTGCTGTCTGAGCTGTGATTTCGATTATCTCCCAGTACAAAATAACATTTTTCTGGAACGGTAATCGGATATTCAAAAGCACCTTCATCAAGGTGTGTTATTTCTTTTATATAAGGTTCGTCCAGTGCTTTGCCATTAACCTTGACGATTCCTAATTCAAAGTCAATGTCTATGGTGTCTCCGCTTGTGCCGATTATTCTCTTTATAAGAGTTTTACCTTCATCAGTAGTACAGATGATGACATCGCCCTTTTCAAAAGAGCCAAATCTCCTGCACAACAGACAATCACCGTTCTGGTATGTGTCATTCATGGAGTTACCGTCTACATTGGCAACAAGAAGTATCTGAGTAAAAAGCACAAGTGTAGCTGCTGCCAAAGTACCATAGCCTAACAGACTTTTGAGTATGGATTTCCAACTGCCTGTTATATTTTTTTCTTTCATCATGCAAGCATTACCCTCTTTCAAAGTATGACTTGTTGATTTTCTTCGTTTTCTCATTAAAAATTTGTTCAAGCAATTCTTTTCCTGAAGTATATTTTGTAGTTGATAACTGTGTTGCTTTTAATGCTTCAATATTTTCTTCGTAATTAAAGTCTGCTTGAACAAAACGTTCCAACGTGTCCAACACATTTAAAAACTCCTTTGGAGTAATTGTTGTTCGGAACTCTGGGAAATCTTTTAGATTGCCAGTAACAAGATAGGTGTCAAATTCGCTCGAACTCTCCTTTACTTCAAAAAAAGGAATATCCTTTTTGTCTCTTAAGGCGGTCTTTGCTTGCTCAACATCATTTATAAATATTCCGTTACTTATCGTTAAATGTAATGTGTCATAAATAACTTGTTTTGAAAAATTAAATTTATTTCTGTTTAAAACGTCATAATATTCATCAAGCATTCTTTTATCAAATACTGGAATAACGTTTTGACTTGCAATAAGATTTATAACATCTCTTGGGAAGCTGTCTGAAGTCAGAGCCGAAACAATTACATTTGTATCAACTACTGCAAATGCTTTTATTTTCACTTTTTCTCCTTTTCTTTGGCTATCTCCTCACGAGCCTCGTCTGTCAATTTAACAGCTTGTTCAGGCGTTGGATAATAGCCATTAGCTTCGTAGAACTCTTCCTGTGCAGCTTCACAGACTTCTTGAAAAGACCTGCCTGAATACTGCATTTTTTTATTTTTCATAGCATGAACTCCTTTTCTCGCTATTTTTATTGTTCATGAACGCTGCTTAAAGTGTCAAGCTTCCTGTTGATTTCATCAACCTTTTCAGAAAACTCCATAAGGTTGAAATGTGTGATTACAAATACAATATAATCACTGATTGACATGGAAAATTCTGCTGCCTTTCTCTTAATTACATC